>NZ_CBFFRJ010000080.1:0-23909 GCF_965644225.1 Phytobacter sp. V91
GCGGGCATCGTGAAAAATCTATGGCAAAGAAAGCCTTATGTTCTCATAACTGACGATTAAATCGCACCTTCCCTAACAAAACACCAATAAACAACTAAAATGCTGTAATTTACATCACTCAAAACCGTGATCCTTGTCGTTTTACTGCGTAAGGGTTAATTTGATCCCATCACCATATTGCATCCCGCTATGCGGGTTCACTTCCGGAGGGTTAAATGACTCTGCAACAAGAGATTATTCAGGCGCTGGGCGTCAAGCCGGACATTAACGCGAATGACGAAGTTCGCCGTAGTGTCGATTTTCTGAAAACCTATCTTCAAACCCATTCCTTTTTAAAATCGCTGGTATTAGGGATCAGCGGCGGACAGGATTCGACCCTGACCGGTAAGCTTTGCCAGACGGCCATCAGCGAATTACGGGAAGAGACCGGCGACAGCAGCTACCAGTTTATTGCCGTGCGCCTGCCCTACGGCAAACAGGCCGATGAGCAGGACTGCCAGGATGCGATTGGATTTATTCAGCCGGACCGCGTACTGACCGTCAATATTAAAGGCGCGGTGCTTGCCAGCGAGCAGGCTCTGCGTGATGCGGGTATCGAGTTGAGTGATTTCATTCGCGGCAACGAGAAAGCGCGTGAACGTATGAAAGCGCAGTACAGCATCGCCGGAATGACCAAAGGCGTTGTGGTTGGCACTGACCATGCGGCAGAAGCTGTCACGGGCTTTTTCACCAAGTACGGCGATGGCGGCACCGATATCAACCCTATTTTCCGTCTTAATAAACGTCAGGGTAAGCAGTGTCTGGCCTTATTAGGTTGCCCGGAGCATCTGTATAAAAAGGCACCGACAGCAGACCTTGAAGACGACAGGCCTTTTCTGCCTGACGAAGCCGCGCTGGGTGTAACCTATGAAAACATTGATGATTATCTGGAAGGCAAAACGCTGGATGCCGGAACAGCCCACATCATTGAAGGCTGGTATCTGAAGACCGAGCACAAACGTCGCCCGCCTGTCACCGTTTTCGATGATTTCTGGAAAAAACAGTAACTATTTCAGGCGGCGCAAGCCGCCTCGTTTTAACCACCATCAGTACCCTGGCAACCAGTTAATTTCACTGAACAAAAGCTGCCCCTCGGATTTGAGCAGACGCAGCGTATGCCGCCCTTCATCCCAGCATGCGCCTTGGTCGGCCGTCAGTAATTTATCCCCCAGTTGCCACGCCCCGCTCAGCACAAATACCACGCCGCCGCGCGCACCTAAGGTGGTAAAGGTACGATCGGCAATGCGCACATTTGCATAGCAATGATCGCGCCGGGTCATGATGTTGAACGCCATCGACATCTGACCATCGTGCAGTTGCGCTTTAACGTGCTGTTCACCGACGAAGGTAAATGGCTGAAAGCGCTTCAGGGTATGGCGAAACGCAGCCGCCCCATCCAGCGTCATTTCCCCACCTTCAAGCAAGAGCATCACCCTGTCCACTCCGGGGAATTGTGGAAACTCACCATTACTGGCCAGCGAGACAATGCTTGCACGCCAGCTAAACTCCCTTGTTGCCTCCGGGAAACAACAAATTTCCCGGGTTTCCCCCGCACCATTTCGCCAAAGATTAACCGGCATTTTACGGATATCAAAAAATTCCATCATCACTCCTGAAAGGCGCAGCCCGGTGTCCGTGCCGCTGCTTCTGGAGGCAGCGTATTGTTTATTATTGCCTCTGCCATAAGGACCTTATCGGCAGAGAAAAGGGATCGCCTTAATCATGTCGCAAAACGACAGGTAAGAAATATTAACATTGCGAATTATGGATACATTTCGCTAAAGGCTGGCTCAACGAGAATACCGTGCTGCGGGCGGCTGACAAGGGGGGGAAGAAAGAAAAAAACCGCCGGACCTGCCCACAACGTTAACACGTGCTATGGACAGATCCGGCGGTCTTGACAGGGTGGCTGAATTACTCAGCAGGTGCAGGCATTTTACCTTCCGGGGCCGGACGTTCTGTCAGATGCTTCTCAAAATTAGCATTAAATTGCTTTTTCTGTTCCGCTGTTAAGATGTTGTAAATCTTATTCTGGGTTTCCATATGCGCCAGCATGTGCGTCTTACGCTGCTCGTCCATTTTGGCGATTTGCGCTTCAGCCTTCGCTTTGTCGAAGGTATCGCTGGCAATCAACGCATGCATGTCGCGGCGTTCCTGCTGCATATCTTTGAACTGCTCTTTTCGAATGTCGCGAATTTGCTGTTTCTGCGCATCTGTCAGATTCAGGCCTTTGAACATCATGTCATGCTGCGGGCCTTTTGGGCCTTTGTGGTGCATTGCTGGTTTGCCATCGGCAGGTGCGGCAGTGGTATCAGCAGCATGGGCCAGATTAGCCGCGCCAAGGGCCAGGGTAGAAGCTACAAACAGGGCAGTCAGTTTACGCATAATATAATTCCTTACTTTCATGTTTTCTTGCGGCATTTGCCGTGTTGACGATATTCACTTTAGCGGCTTTATCGTCAATTAATCAGAGCATCGGTAAAACAATGAAAGTGTAAAAAACGTTTTTACAGCAATTACGGAGGAAATAAGGAGAAACGGTGGAGAGTGGATAAATAAATATTCAATGAACTGATTTTTATAGGAATAGTGGAGATTGTAAAACAACAACGCGCAATAATAAACAAGTTAATCAGGATTAATCCGTAATAAATCATGATAATAATTAAGCCCCGTATTTAGCGGGGCTATGGATTAGTTAATACGCTCCAGCAATAATCCGGCTCGCAGCCCAACGGCAACATCCGGGTTAGGGAACAAAATATATTCCTGTTCCCGCTGCACGACATAACGCTCCCCCTTGTCTTCCGCCAGTAGCGTCCCCTGGGTAAAAGGGGTGAAGTTCAGGGTCGTGGATGGCAGGTAAAGCACGAACTCGTCACTGTGCCGGGTCAGTTGCTGCACAACACGGTAGCGTATCGGCGCGGTGTCGCTCTCGGGCACCGCATCACCCGCCAGTAACGCGGCCAGCGCCCAGGCGGTACGGGAAAACTGGCCTAAATCATTCTCACCAAACGGCAACGCCTTTCCCAGCTCAAGCGTGCAGGCCAGGGCGTCGAAATGCTCGCAGCTGTAGTGGGTGAAGGTGCCTGCCGGCGCCTGATGAAACACCAGTGCCTCCAGTCCGGCATCCCCCAGCCATTTAAGAAATATTTCATCCCAGGGTTCATTGCGCGCCGGAAGAACGCCAAAGCGCACATGGAACGAACCGCGAATTGCGGTATGCATATCCAGGTGCCAGCGCAGCTCATCATCCTCATGGAAAAAATGGGTGACGGCGCGTTCCAGTTGGGCCGCACGGATGGTTTCATCGCTGGCGGTAAACTGCTGCCAGCGGCCGCCAAACATCCGGTTGAGATCGCTGTGCAGATAACGTTTATTCTGCCCCAGCGCCTGTGGATTACCAATTATCACCAGTAAGCGCCAGCTCAGCCTGAGTGTACCGTTGAGCAGATTCGCCAGCAGCTCCTCCACGATTTCCACCGGGGCCGTTTCATTTCCGTGAATGGCGCAGGAGATAACCAACGCCCGTCGGCTGGGCTCTGGGGGGATAAGCTCAAGGATCCCCTGCTCGTGCCAGAGCCAGTGAATACCTGCCGCTTCACCCACCATTTTGCGTGGCATCTCACCTGACAGCGTTATCGCGAGAAAATTATCCATACGACCTCCTGTTACTGCTGGAAGGGATAAACGGACCCCAGGCGCAAAAGTTGCGTCAATGAATCTAAGGCTTCCCGACTCTCTCTTAACAGGAGCGGATCAGCAAGATCGGCCTGATGCAACTTGTCGCGGTAATAACGATCAATCCAGTTCTCAAGTGCATGAAACAAACCATCATTCATCAGCACCGCCGGGTTGAGCCCGCGTTGCTCTGCTTCACTGAGCACGACCCGCAGACGTAAGCAGGCCGGTCCACCGCCATTCGACATGCTCTCACGCAGATCAAACACCTTCAGCTCACTGATGGGATTGTCCTGCGCCAGCAGTTTGTTCAGATAACGCCAGACCCCAGGATGCTCACGGGATTCCTGCGGCAGAACCAGCACCATGCTGCCATCTTCGCGGCTCAACAACTGGCTGTTAAACAGATAAGTCTCTACCGCATCAGCAACAGAGACTTCATTCTCGGGCACTTCCAGCGCCATAAATCCAGGCACCCTGGCCCGCAGGTTTGCCAGCAGGCCTGGCTGCTGAACAAAGGCCCTTTGGTGGCAGAAAAGCACCTGCCGGTTAGAGACGGCAATAACATCATTATGGAACACGCCCTGGTCGATGACTGCCGGATTTTGCTGGGCAAACACCACCTGACGGGGACACACCTGATTGAGCCGGGCGACCGCCTGGCTGGCCTCTAAGGTCTGACGCGCAGGATAACGCCCCGGTGCGCTGCTGCCGCCCTCTTCGCGCCCATAGATGAACATCTGTACCCCTGGCTCACCGTACTCACCGCCAAAGCGGTTATGATTCGCGGCCCCTTCATCGCCGAACATCGCCACCTGCGGCAGCGCGGTGTGAACGGCAAAGTACTGCTCATCACGGAAAATTGACCGTAGCACGGCTTCCGTGGTCGGGGCTTCGATGGCGCGGTGAAACTTATTGTTCAGGTTTGCCACCGTAAAATGCACTTTGCCGTCAAGGGCATCGGCGGAGGGGCACACCGTCGCGGCGTTGGCCACCCACATCGACGAAGCAGAGCTTACCGCCGACAGCAGATGCGGAGATTGCATTGCCGCTTTCTCCACCACCTGCTCATCACTGCCGCTAAATCCAAGCTGGCGCAACAGCGCAACATGCGGACGCTCCTGCGGCGGGAGAATCGCCTGAGGAAAACCGGCATCCGCCAGCGCCTTCATCTTTAGCAGTCCTTGCTTCGCCGCCAGCCGCGGATTCGACACTTGATCCCGGTGTCGGGTCGAGGCTTCATTCCCAAATGACAGCCCGGCATAGTGGTGCGTTGGGCCAACAATACCATCAAAATTGACTTCCCGCGCTTTCATCGGCTGTTCTCCTGGCTAAAATCGAGTCCCGGACTCAGCGTGGAAGGTAATGCCAGTTCCGCTGTTTCAAGGCTTGCCATCGGCCAGGCGCAATAATCGGCGGCATACCAGGCGCTGGGGCGATGATTACCGGATGCCCCGACACCGCCAAAGGGTGCCGTACTGGCCGCGCCGGTCAGCGGTTTATTCCAGTTCACGATCCCTGCGCGCGCGTCCAGCAGCAATTGTTCAAAATGCTGACGATCCGCGGAGATAAGCCCGCAGGCCAGGCCATAGCGGGTGTTGTTGGCAAGGGAAATCGCTTCGTCAAAATCATCATAGCGCCAGACACATAGCAACGGGCCAAACACCTCTTCATCGGGCACATTGTCCACCCCGGTCATTTCTATTATTCCAGGGCTTAACAGCGATGTTCCGGCCTGCAACAAACGCGGTTCAAGCAAGGTTTTTCCCCCGCGGCCAACGTGTGTTTGCCAGGCCTGATAAACCTGTAACGCCGCCTGGACGGAGATAAGCCCGCCCAAAAACGGCTGTGGCTCTGCATTCCAGTTGCCGGGAATGAGTTTTGCGGCAACCGAGGACAGGCGCGCAAGAAAGGCATCGCCAACCTCGCCTCGTTTAACCAGCAGGCGTCGGGCGCAGGTACAGCGCTGCCCGGCGGTGATAAACGCCGACTGGACGGTCAAATGGACTGCGGCATCAATGTCTGTCGGCTCATCCACGATAAGCGCGTTATTACCGCCCATCTCCAGCGCCAGAATTTTCTCTGGCTGCCCGGCAAGCTGTTTGTGCAGTTGATAACCCGTACTGGCGCTTCCGGTAAACAGCAGACCGTCAATGCCGCTGAGCGCGCTCAGCGCCTGCCCGGTTTCACGCCCTCCCTGCACCAGGTTCAGCACCCCTGGAGGTAAACCGGCCTGCTCCCAATATTTCACCACCGTCTCCCCGGTCCAGGGCGTTAACTCGCTGGGTTTGAAAATCAGCGTATTGCCCGCCAGCAGCGCCGGAATAATGTGCCCATTCGGCAAGTGTCCGGGAAAATTATAAGGGCCAAATACGGCCAGCACGCCGTGGGGGCGATGACGCAGGGTGGCGGCGCCATCCGGCATCTCGGTATGGGCAACCCCGGTACGCGCGTGATACGCCTTGAGCGAAATGGTCGCTTTGTTAATCATCGCCGTCACTTCCTTCGCCGCTTCCCAGCGCGGCTTACCGGTTTCGCGGGCGATCACTTCCGCCAGTGACGCTTTGTTAGTCTCAAGCAAGGCGGCGAATTTTTCCACGATCCGCTGACGCTGGCTAAAGTCTTGCCTGGCCCATTGCACAAATGAGCTTCGTGCCGCCAGCAAAGCCTGTTCAACCTGGGCGCTGCTGGCATCATTGCCCTGCCATAAGGTTTCATTACTGACCGGGTTAGTTTTGACACGGCGCGCACCCTGCCCCACAACCCATTCACCCTTAATCCATTGACTCATTATTTTTTCTCCTCAGCACACAGACGAACCAGACGCACGCTGTCACCTGGATTGCATTTGAGCGCATCACATTGTGCCGCGCTTAACACCAGCCGTTCGGTATTCGGATCCACATTAATAAGCATGGCTCTGAACTGGTGATATTGCTCATTAGCAACAATGCAGGCTGGCCACTCGCCCGGCGCGCTCTGCCCTTCCACCACCTCGACAAGCCGGCTTTTACGGATCGCGCGCACGCGATCGATATCGCACTCAAGGGTTGGACCGCCATCAAAGATGTCGACGTAATTACAGTAGCGAAAACCCTCTTTTTCCAGTACCGCGCGTGCAGGAGCCGTTTGCGGATGCACGACCCCAATCACCGCCTGCGCTTCAGGGGAGAGAAAATCGGTATAAATAGGATGCTTGGGCATCAGTTCGGCGATAAAAGCCTTTTGCCCGGTCCCGCACAGATAATCCGCCCGGCTAAATTCCATCGAGAAAAAACGCTTACCCAGTCTGTCCCAGAAGGGAGAATAACCGGTCTCGTCAATGACTCCGCGCATCTCCGCAACCACTTTCTCATTAAAACGCTCACGAAATGCCGCCATAAACAGAAAGCGAGATTTCGACAGCAGGTAGCCATTGCCCTCTTTGCGCCAGGCCGGATCGAGAAACAGAGTACACAGTTCACTGCTGCCGGTATGGTCATTGCTGAGAAACAAGGTCGGCAGCGCGTTATAGACATTCAGTTCCTTCGAAGCATGTACCAGGGTACCGACGCGATAGTTGTACCAGGGATCGTTAAGCCCCACCGCGACTTCGATGGCGCAGATCCCCGCAACCTCGCCCGTCTCGCTGGCCTCAAGCACAAAGACATAACCCTGTTCGCTTTCCGGCAGTTCGCCGTTCCATGTCTTTATGGCCCGCTCAATGCGCGCGCCGAGGGTAGCTTCGTCCACCGGGAGTGAAGTCAGGCCGCCGCCGGTTTTTCCGGCGAGTGCCATCAGTGCGGGCAGATCGCTGCGTTCAACCGGGCGAATAACCATCATGATGCACACCCCGCAAGAAAGGTCTCACATGCAGTCGCAAACCGCGCCAGCCCGCGCGACACTTCATCCTGAGTAATATTGAGCGCCGGGGCAAAACGTATAACACTGGCACCGGCAATCAGCACCATTACCCCTTCCGCCGCCGCCAGCTGCGAGATCTGTTTGGCCTTACCGGCATAGTCAGACTTCAGTTCGCAACCGATCAATAAACCGAGTCCACGGATCTCGCTAAACAGATTAAGACGCGCATTTATGGCCTGGAGTTGCTCGGCGAACCATTGATGACGCTGCTTAACGCCGTCCAGCGTTTCGCGGGTGTTGACGATATCGAGCACCGCGCCCGCCACAGCCGATGCCAGCGGATTGCCGCCCCAGGTGGTGCCGTGCGTGCCTACCATCAACACGCTGGCGAATTTTTCACGAGCTAAGATAGCCGCCACCGGGAAACCGCCCCCCAGCGCTTTCGCCGTGCTCAACACATCAGGCGTTACGCCGTAATGCATATAGGCATAGAGTTCGCCGGTACGGCCAACGCCGGTCTGCACCTCGTCAAAAATAAGCACGGCATTGTGTTTGTCACATAATTCGCGCAGCCCCTGCAAGAAAGCTTTGCTCGCCGGAACGACGCCGCCTTCGCCCTGAATGGGTTCGACAATCACCGCACTGGTGTTGTCATTAATAAGCGCGCTGGCAGAGGCCAAATCGTTATATTGCGCATGCTGAATATCCGGCGGCAGCGGCGCAAAATCCTGGGAATAAGCCGGTTGCCCTCCGGCACTGACGGTAAACAGCGTGCGACCGTGAAACGCATTTTTAAACGCCACAATGCCACTCTTTTGCCCGCCAAAATGGTCATGGGCATATTTACGCGCCAGCTTGAGCGCGGCCTCGTTCGCCTCAGCGCCTGAGTTGCAGAAGAAAACGCGGTCAGCGAAGGTCGCGTCAATTAACCTTTTGGCCAGCCGCAGCACCGGCTCATTGGTATAGCCGTTACCGGTATGCCAGAAGCGGGACGCCTGCTCACTCAGTGTTCTGCATAAAGCCGGGTGCGCATGCCCAAGGGCGTTGACCGCAATCCCGCCCACAAAATCGATGTACTCCCTGCCCTGCTGGTCCCACAACCGTGAGCCTTCGCCACGGACCGGAATAAAAGGCGCTGGCGCGTAAACAGGTATCATCCATTCATTAAAATTTTCACGCGTAATTGACTGAGACATAGCGACCTCTTCCGGTAAATGATTGGTTGAATATTTGTTAATAAATATGAGTAACCACGCTGTAAATGTATATTGCACAGGGCATGCCAGCCAGCCGGAAAACTGCATAAACGGGGAGCGGGTACGAAATATCAATAACTTAAAACCTATCTCTATTCACATTAAATGCATAAAAAGTGAATAATATTAGTAAGGAAGTGATTACAGGCGGGATAAAAAAGAAAGATTATGCATTGATAAAATATAATTCTGGATCTGTGATCGTCTGCGAAATTTATTCAGGAGTAGCGCCGTATTTTGGGGCATGTCGCACCATAAGAGGGCGCTGGCGTTCAGGATGCAGGCAGCGAAAACGGCACCGATCGTCATTTGAGCTCTGCGGTGTTCCTGCCGTAGGCATTCTTCCCCCTTTTCTGCTAACATCCCTGCCACATTTCCTCAGCATTCTGGCGGCGACTATGAAATTTGTCTCTTTTAATATCAACGGCCTGCGAGCCCGACCTCATCAACTGGAAGCGATTGTCGAGCAGCATCAGCCTGATGTCATTGGCTTGCAGGAGACGAAAGTCCACGACGATATGTTCCCGCTCGAAGAGGTGGCAAAGCTTGGCTATAACGTTTTCTACCACGGGCAGAAAGGCCACTACGGCGTGGCGCTGTTAACCAAAGCGACGCCGGTGTCAGTTCGTCGCGGGTTTCCGGACGATGGCGAAGAAGCGCAGCGCCGCATTATTATGGCGGAGATCCCGTCCCCTCTGGGCAATATCACGGTGATTAACGGCTACTTCCCCCAGGGGGAAAGCCGCGATCACCCGGTGAAATTCCCGGCCAAAGAGAAGTTTTACCAGGATCTGCAACACTACATTGAGCAAGAGCTGAAGAAAGAGAATCCGGTGATTATCATGGGTGATGTCAATATCAGCCCCAGCGATCTGGATATCGGCATCGGCGAAGACAGCCGCAAACGCTGGCTGCGCACCGGAAAATGTTCGTTCCTGCCAGAAGAGCGTGAATGGATGAACCGCCTGATTAACTGGGGTCTGGTGGACACCTGGCGGGCGGCAAACCCGCAGGACAATGAACATTTCTCGTGGTTTGACTATCGTTCAAAAGGGTTTGACGATAACCGGGGCCTGCGTATTGACCTGCTGCTGGCCAGTGCGCCGCTGGCTGAACGCTGCGTGGCAACCGGTATTGATTATGCGATCCGTGGGATGGAAAAACCCTCCGACCATGCGCCGGTATGGGCGACATTTAACCTGGAGTAATCCGACCAACCTCCTGCTGGCGGCGGGCTGCTGACTTCCGCCTCATTCCGGGCCTGATAACGATGGCGCAATCCCTAAGCTTAGAGCAGCTCCAGCAATGCCACGGTATTCTTATTGATACCCGGGACAGTGCATTTTATAACGGCTGGCCGTATCCGCTGACGGGCACCTCCGGGCATGAACCTGCTGCTCGCCACCTCGCCGCCGGCTGGCTGAAGAAAATGGATGATCCGGCACTTCACAACTGGACTCACGCGCAAGCCATTAGCGCAAACACGCCCATCGGGCTGTACGGTGACGCCCTGGCCGTGGCGAACGTCAGTATGCGTTTGCAGCGTCTGGGCCTGGGCGAAGTGGCCTGTCTGAGCGACGCGCTGAAGATCCCCTCACGCCTTGTATCACTGGCGGCTTACTGGCATCGCGTTTACCCACTCTGGCTGCATGACCTTTTGCAGGGCAAGGCTGTCAGCCATCCCCCCGCCGGGGAGTGGCAGGTCATTGAGGTGGGCTGTGACGAACTGGCCGCGTATCGCCAGGGCCATATACCCGGCGCCCGTTACCTGGACACCCGTGAAGTCGAGAGCCTTCCATTGTGGAATGTGCTTCCTGATGCCGGGCTGGCTGCCATGCTGGCCCGCCACCGAATCCGCCATGACACGACGCTGCTCCTCTACAGCCGCAATCCTGTGACGGCAGCCAGAGTCGCCTGGGTGATGCTTTACGCGGGAGTGGCGGACGTGCGTCTGCTGGAAGGTGACTGGGGCGCGCAGGATCTGCCGCTGCACATCGGCGATGAGGGTTTAAACCCGCGTCCTGAAACCGACTTTGGTCTGTCGATCCCCGTAAGACCGCACCTGAAGTGCGACAAGCTACAGGCCCGGCGACTGTTACAGCGTCAGGACGCCTCGCTGGTCAGCGTGCGCAGCTGGCAGGAACATACGGGCAAGACCAGCGGTTACACCTACATTCAGGCCGCAGGCGATATCCCGGGTGCCCGCTGGGGACATGCAGGTGAAGGCAAAGACGGCATGGAAGACTATCTTAATCCGGATGGCACCGTGCGCAGCGCAGAATTGATCGGTGCAATGTGGCAGGCCGGGGGTATTACTCCCGACCAGCAGATTGCTTTTTACTGTGGTACGGGCTGGCGGGCGGCGCTGGCATTTATGTCTGCCAGAGCGATGGGCTGGCCGCAGATTGCGGTTTATGATGGCGGCTGGTTCGAGTGGAGTCAGGAAACAGGTAATGATGCAAAATAGTATTGATGTTGTCGCCGCCATTATTGAACGTAACGGCAAGATTTTGCTCGCACAGCGCCCGCAGCAGGGCGACCAGCTAGGTTTATGGGAATTTGCCGGCGGTAAGGTGGAAAATGGTGAGAGCCAGCCGCAGGCGCTGATCCGCGAATTGCGCGAAGAGCTGGGAATCGAGGCCTTGCCCGGCGAGTATGTCGCCAGCCACCAGCGCGAAGTGTCAGGCCGCATCATTCACCTGCATGGCTGGCATGTGCCCGCGTTCACCGGCACCCTCACCCGTCATCACCACGCCGCGCTGGTCTGGTGTTCCCCCTATGAAGCACACCACTGGCCGCTGGCGCCAGCAGATATTCCGCTGCTGGAGGCGTTTAAGGTTTTATACGCCGCCAGGCAAGCGGATGAGTCGAAATAGTGCGTTCATCACGCCCGCATTGCAGCAACACACCTTCCATTTTAACGACCGCGCCTTCTGAATAGTTCCGTCCCTCATATATACAGCACTGGTTGCACGACGGCGCGGTTTGCTGCCCGCCGGAACTAAACACTTCAGCGGGGACATTCACCTGCACATCCGGCGAAATCTGCCGATTAGCCTGTACGCCTGCCGATGCCACCATCAGTAAACCGACCATCACCCATTGCAAACGCTTCATGACATTTTGTTCCTGAATTAATCCTTTCATTACTATAACGGATCTCCCTCTATGTACTGCACTTTCTTATGTCATCGGTTTTTTTTATGACCGGGAGTTAATTATTAATTTCACGTCGCTTAAGGATTTTTGCTTGCTATACGTCACATTGCAGGTGTTATAGTCAAAAACCGCTGATTTTTTAGCTGCCATAAAAACATAAACCCAACACGCATCATAAGAGGCTCTTATATCTATGGAACAGACATGCACTCTTGAATCATTCCTTTCGCATGTTCAAAAGCGCGATCCGCACCAGCCCGAATTCGCCCAGGCCGTCCGTGAAGTTATGACCACCTTGTGGCCATTCCTCGAACAAAACCCCCGTTATCGTCAGTTATCACTGCTTGAAAGGCTGGTGGAGCCGGAGCGGGTGATCCAGTTCCGCGTGGTGTGGGTTGATGATAAGAATCAGGTGCAGGTTAACCGCGCATGGCGCGTGCAGTTCAGCTCGGCTATTGGCCCTTATAAAGGCGGTATGCGTTTTCATCCGTCGGTCAATCTGTCTATCCTGAAGTTCCTGGGTTTTGAGCAGACGTTCAAAAATGCCCTGACCACTCTGCCAATGGGCGGTGGTAAAGGCGGCAGCGATTTCGATCCCAAAGGGAAAAGTGACGCCGAAGTGATGCGTTTTTGTCAGTCCCTGATAAGCGAGCTGTACCGCCATCTGGGGCCGGATACCGATGTCCCTGCCGGGGATATGGGCGTGGGAGCGCGTGAAGTCGGCTTTATGGCCGGGATGATGAAAAAACTCTCCAATAACAATGCCTGTGTGTTTACCGGCAAAGGGCTGTCGTTTGGCGGTAGCCTTATTCGCCCCGAAGCCACTGGTTATGGTCTGGTCTACTTCGTGCAGGCCATGTTAAAACGCCACGGGCAGGATCTGGAAGGGTTACGCGTCGCGGTATCGGGGTCCGGTAACGTTGCGCAATACGCCATCGAAAAAGCGATGGCGCTTGGAGCTCGCGTGGTTACCGCCTCGGATTCCAATGGCACCGTGGTCGATGAAGCAGGCTTCACGCAGCAAAAACTGGCGCGCCTGATTGAAATCAAAGAGCAGCAGCATGGCCGGGTGGCTGATTATGCCCGTGAATTTGGTCTGCAATACCTTGAAGGCCAGCAACCGTGGTCCGTTCCTGTCGACGTAGCGCTGCCATGCGCCACACAAAATGAGCTGGATACCGATGCCGCCCGTACCCTGATTGCTAACGGCGTGAAAGCCGTCGCAGAAGGGGCAAACATGCCGACGACCATTGCCGCCACGGATCTGTTCCTGCAGGCGGGCGTGCTGTTTGCACCTGGCAAAGCCGCAAACGCCGGTGGCGTTGCTACTTCGGGTCTGGAAATGGCGCAAAACGCCGCGCGTCTGGGCTGGAAAGCGGAGAAAGTGGATGCCCGTCTGCACCACATTATGCTGGATATTCATCAGTCGTGTGTGGAGTACGGAGGTGAAGCGGAGCAGACAAACTACGTCCAGGGCGCCAACATTGCGGGCTTTGTGAAAGTGGCCGACGCCATGATTGGTCAGGGCCTTATCTAAAAAATACAGCCGGGCGGCTTTACGCTTCCCGGCTCTGCTGTTGGTGGTCCGCTCTGGCGGGCCATTTCATTTCTCAGGCATTTGCCACGAGTGACGATACGATTTCCCGGTGACGCTTAAGAATGATAGCGATTTGCTCATCTGCGGTGAGCTCGTTGAACAACTTGTCATTTTGATTTACGCGTTTGTTGCGCAACGTCGTGGGGATCTGTACTACGGTATTTTCTACTGCTTTTTGCTCGCTCATTTTCCAGTCCTGCTACTCAATGGTCTGTGTTCGCGCGCATCATAATCCTGTTTATCTATGACAGGAAGACGACAGGATCACGTCTTCCTGCGAATTGGGCAAATTTACGCCATCTTTGGGCAAATTCACGGAAACCAACGCAACAAACCGCTCAGGAAGCCGCCGACGGCGCTTGCGCATCATCAGCCCGCGGTTTCCGTCCGCTGCGCTTGCTGGCGGCTTTTTTCTTGCTGCCTGCGGGCGCAGTAATCCCCCTGAAACGTTGAACCGGTGTATTACGCGCCTGCTGGATCAACTCGTGCAATGTGCCAACCAGCGGCTGCATAAAGTCCTGATAGCGACACTGCTTTTCGCTAATTTGGGTCAGCATCGATTCCCAGTGCGCCGTCATATCAGGTCTGCCTGCCATTTCAGGCAATGAGTGGATAAGCGCCCTACCGGCCTCGGTCGAAAGAATATAACGCCCTTTCTTGGTGAGAAAACTGCGCCGGAACAGCAGTTCGATGATCCCGGCACGCGTCGCTTCGGTTCCCAGCCCGTCCGTTGCGCGCAAAATTTTCTTCAGATCTTTATCCTGCACAAAACGAGCGATGCCGGTCATCGCCGAGAGCAGGGTGGCATCGGTGAAGTGACGCGGCGGCTGGGTTTGTCGCTCCACCACTTCACCCTTCTCACAGAGGAGTTCGTCGCCTTTGGCAACCACCGGCAACAGTGTGCCGTCATTTTCCTCATCGCGCTCTTTGCCGCCGAGCAACGCGCGCCAGCCCGCCTCCGCGAGGAACCGGGCTTTGGCGATAAACTTGCCATTGGCAATATCCAGATCAATCTGGCATTTGCGGAACACGGCGTCCGGACAAAACTGGAGTAAATACTGACGGGCGATCAGGGTATAAACATCCGCTTCACTGTGGGTCAGATTGACCTTCGAGGCTCGTGCCGTCGGGATAATGGCATGGTGAGCATCCACCTTTTTGTCGTCCCAGCTGCGGTTGCGCAAATCAGGATCCACCACCGGCTGAGGGAGCAGCCCCTGCGCATGCACGCCGATGGCATTCATCACCGCATGGCGCCCGGCGTAGTGTTCTTCCGGCAGATAGCGGCAATCAGAACGCGGATAGGTGATAAGCTTGTGGGTTTCGTAGAGCTTCTGGCAGATATCCAGTACGTTCTGCGCACTCAGTCCGAAGCGTTTGGCGGCTTCAATCTGCAGTGCCGACAGTGAAAATGGCAGCGGTGCGGATTCTGATTCCCGTTTATCGTTATAACCGGTGACTATTGCAGGCTGGCCAGCAATGCGGTTCACCACGTGGTCAGCAAGGGGCCGATGCAACAAGCGCCCTTCTTCATCCTGGTAGGGCTCACAGGCTTCACTCGGTTGCCAGAGCGCGGTAAAGCGTTCGCCGGCAGGAGTCAGGATATGGGCTTTGACCTCAAAGAAATCTTTCGCCACAAAGTTTTCAATCTCTTCGTCGCGGCGCACCACCAGCCCCAGCAACGGCGTTTGTACCCGTCCGACGGACAACACGCCCTGATAACCCGCATTGCGGCCAAGGATCGTATAGGCCCGGGTCATATTGATGCCGTACAACCAGTCGGCACGGGCACGCGCCAGCGCCGAGACGCACAAGGGGACGAACTCGCTGTTAGACCGCAGCCGGGAAATCGCCCGTTCAACGGCCTGAGGATTAAGATCGTTTATCAGGCAACGCTGAACCTGCTGGCGCTTATCCGCAGGCAGTTCAAGGTAATCAATCACTTCGTCGACCAGCAGTTGCCCTTCCCTGTCCGGGTCACCCGCGTGTACCACTTCACTGGCCTCGGTCAGCAGACGCTTAATAACGTTGATCTGCTTAACGACCGAGGGGCGCGGCTGAAGTCGCCACTTCTCAGGGACGATCGGCAAATCGGCCAGATTCCAGCGCGCGTAGCGGCTGTCATAGGTGTCCGGTTGCGCCTGCTCAAGCAAGTGACCGATACACCAGGTGACCACTTGCCCGTTGCCGCATTCAATATAGCCGTCGCCTTTGCGATGAGGTTTGGGAAGCACATCGGCGATGGCGCGTCCAAGGCTTGGTTTTTCTGCAATAAACAACCGCATCGACTTAACGGATCTCAATCATTGGACGTCCCGCACGGGCGCTGACCAGTTCACCCACGGCCGTGAGCGTGATACCCAACTCCGCAGCAGTACGACAGACGTCGCTTTCCGCCTCGGGCGTGACCGCCAGCAACAGGCCACCAGAGGTTTGCGGATCGCAGAGCAGCGCCCGCATAGCTATAGTCATCTCGCCCATCAGATGGCCGTAGCTGGCAAAGTTACGCTGAGTGCCGCCGGGTACCGCGCCGAGCGCAATATACTCTTCCACCCCCGGCAATTTCGGCACCTCCTGATACCAGACCTGCGCCTGAACGCCCGCGCCCTGGCACATTTCACTGAGGTGACCGAGCAGGCCAAAACCGGTGACATCGGTCATCGCTTTTACCCCTTCAATACCCGCAAACGCAGAGCCTGCCAGGTTCATCTGGCACATCACTTCGGTGGCAAGCCCCTGATGCTCTGGCTTTAACAGCGATTTTTTCTCCGCTGTAGTGAGCACGCCAATGCCCAGCGGTTTGCTGAGGAACAGTTTACAGCCCGCCTCGGCGGTACTGTTTTTCTTCACGCGGTCGGTAGGCACAACCCCAGTCACGGCAAGGCCAAAAATGGGTTCCGGGGCGTCGATGGAGTGCCCACCCGCCAGCGCAATGCCGGCTCTCCGGCAGGCATCACGGCCACCGTCAATCACCTCACGGGCGATTTCAGGCGCCAGTTTATCAAGCGGCCAGCCAAGGATCGCAATCGCCATAATGGGTTTGCCGCCCATGGCAAAAATATCACTGATGGCATTCGTCGCCGCAATGCGTCCAAAATCGAACGGGTTGTCGACAATCGGCATAAAAAAGTCGGTGGTGCTGATAATGCACGTACCGTTGCCCAGATCGTAGACCGCCGCGTCATCGCGGGTTTCATTCCCCACCAGCAGGTTCGGGTCGAGAAACTTCGCCTGCTCGCTGTGGAGAATGGTGTCGAGCACTTTGGGGGAAATTTTACAACCACAACCCGCTCCGTGGCTGTACTGGGTCAGACGAATACCGTTTTCGTTCATGGACATCTCCTGTCAGGACAATCCGGCTATGGTAACGCTCAAAGCGCGATGTGATAAGCGAGACTGTCCGAATTGCAGCGATTCGCTCACAATCCAGACAGTATTACAGGCGGGCTATCAGAAATAACGAACGAAGGGCGCGGTGTCCGGCACGCTGACGGTGGTGGAGGCTTTCAGCTGTGGAGTGCCGAGATAGATGAAGCCGACGATTTTATCTGTTGTTCCGCATTCAAAGGCTTCGCGCACTACCGGGCTGTCGGTAAGCGGCCCTGTACGCCAGATACCGTTAAAGCCCTGAGCCTGCGCGGCCATCTGCATCGCCATTACCGCACAGCCCGCCGAGAGCAGTTGCTCCCATTCCGGCACCTTGTGGTTCGCTTCGCACTTTGCCACCACCGCAATAATTAAGGGGGCGCGAAACGGCGACGTGCGTGATTTTTCCTGGGCCTTCTCATCAAAACCGGCCACCAGAGCAGCGCTTTCCAGTGTTTGACTGAAACGCTCACGCCCTTCGCCTTCAATCAGGAAAAATTGCCAGGGTTGCAGAGTGCCATGATCCGGCGCCCGCATCCCGGCGCGCAGAATATTTTCCAGATGTTCGCCAGCCGGGGCAGGCTCAGCCAACCGGGAAGCGCTACGGCGGTTGACGAGCAGTTCAAGTGCATCCATTAGTTAAACTCCTGTATTGAAATTTGTTCCTAAAATTAACACGCGCAAAGAATTTGTTACAGCGCCGACGGCGATTCCTGCTGACTTTAGCCTGCAGGGTAATTAGGATAACCAGACTACCCGCTCAGGGCTGCGGGAGACATTACTTATCAGGGAGAATGCATGCGAACCCTTTGGCACATTATTGCCAGTTTTTTTAAGTGGACCTGGAGATTGCTGAATTTCATCCGCAATCTGGTATTCAACATCGTCTTTATCCTGCTGCTGCTGGTTGTTGTGGGCGTGTGGACGCAGTTGAGTGACAGCAAAACCGAACACAGCAGTCGCGGCGCATTGCTCATGGACATCACCGGAGTGGTGGTGGACAAACCGACAGCCAGCAATCGTCTGGGTGCGCTGGGACGGCAATTCTTCGGCGCAAGTTCCGACCGTCTACAGGAAAACTCGCTGTTCGATATCGTCGATACCATTCGTCAGGCGCAGGCCGACCGCAATATCACCGGTATTGTGCTGGATCTGAAAAACTTTGCCGGGGCGGATCAACCGTCCATGCAGTACATTGGCAAAGCGCTGCGCGAGTTCCGCGACAGCGGCAAGCCGGTGTACGCCGTTGGCGATAACTACAGTCAGAGTCAGTACTACCTCGCCAGCTTCGCCAACAAAATCTGGCTGTCGCCGCAAGGGGTTGTGGATCTGCACGGCTTTGCCACCAACGGGCTTTATTACAAGACGCTGCTGGATAAGCTGAAAGTGACCACCCATGTGTTCCGGGTCGGCACTTATAAATCGGCGGTTGAGCCTTTTATTCGTGATGATATGTCCCCTGCCGCTCGTGAGGCCGACAGCCGCTGGATTGGCGAACTGTGGCAAAACTATCTCAATACCATCGCCGCCAATCGGCAGGTGACGGCGGCGCAGATCTTCCCTGGCGCGCAGGGCGTGCTGGATGGCCTGCGGAAGGTAGATGGGGATACCGCGCAATATGCGCTGGATAACAAACTGGTGGACACATTAGGCTCCAGCGCCGATGCGGAAAAAGCGCTGACCAAAGAGTTTGGCTGGGATGATGTGGACAAACATTTCCGCGCCATCAGCTATTACGATTATCAGTTGAAACCGGCGAGTGATATCGGCGATACCGTGGCGGTTATCTTCGCTAACGGCGCAATTATGGACGGCCAGGAAACGCCGGGGAATGTCGGGGGCGATACCACCGCCTCGCAGATCCGCGATGCCCGCCTGGACCCGAAAGTCAAAGCCATTGTCCTGCGGGTTAACAGCCCTGGCGGTAGCGTCAGCGCCTCGGAAGTGATCCGTGCTGAACTGGCCGCAGCCCGTGCCGCAGGCAAACCGGTGGTGGTTTCCATGGGCGGCATGGCGGCCTCAGGTGGCTACTGGATCTCAACCCCGGCCAACTACATCATTGCCAACGCCAGCACCCTCACCGGCTCGATTGGTATCTTTGGGGTAATTAACACGCTGGAAAACAGCCTTGATTCCATTGGCGTGCATACCGATGGCGTGGCAACTTCCCCGCTGGCCGATATCAGCATGACCAAAGCGCTGCCAACGGAAGTGCAACAGATGATGCAAATCAGCATCGATAACGGTTACAAGCGCTTTATTACCCTTGTCGCCCAGTCGCGTAACAGCACCCCGGAGCAGATCGACAAAATCGCCCAGGGCCATGTCTGGACCGGTCAGGATGCGAAGAGTAACGGTCTGGTCGATGGTTTAGGCGATTTTGATGATGCCATCAGCAAGGCGGCGGAGCTGGCGAAACTGAAGCAGTGGCATGTGGACTGGTACGAAAGCGAACCTTCATTCTTTGATCGTCTGATGGACAGCATGTCGGGCTCGGTACGCGCTATGTTGCCGCAGGCAATACAGGCTTATCTGCCCGCCCCGCTGGCTAATGCAGCGGTGCAGGTGAAAGCCGAAACCGACAAACTGGCGACGTTTAACGATCCGCAAAACCGTTATGCGCTTTGCCTGACCTGCGCCAATATTCGTTAAGTCAGCAGATCCAGAGAAAAACCCAGGCGGGGGCGAGAGCTTCCGCCTTTTCTTTATCTCTTTCGCTGCAACTCATATTCACTACGTATATACTCCCCCCACTTTGTGATAACGCGCCTTCTACCATGCAAAAAAAATCAATTTATGTTGCCTACACCGGCGGTACCATCGGTATGCAACGCTCTGAACACGGTTACGTTCCGGTTTCCGGCCATCTGCAACGCCAGCTGGCGTTAATGCCTGAATTCCATCGCCCGGAAATGCCCGACTTCACCATCCACGAGTATGACCCGTTGATGGACTCCTCGGATATGACGCCGGAAGACTGGCAGCATATTGCTGATGATATTAAAGCCCACTATGACCAGTACGACGGCTTTGTGATCCTGCATGGCACCGACACCATGGCGTACACCGCTTCAGCGCTGTCGTTTATGCTCGATAATCTGAGCAAACCGGTTATTGTTACCGGATCGCAGATCCCCCTGGCGGAATTGCGCTCTGATGGTCAGATTAACCTGCTGAACGCCCTTTATGTGGCCGCAAACTTCCCGATTAACGAAGTGACGCTGTTCTTTAATAACCGTCTCTATCGCGGCAACCGTACCACCAAAGCCCATGCTGATGGTTTTGACGCCTTTGCCTCTCCGAACCTTGCGCCATTGCTGGAAGCCGGGATCCATATTCGTCGTCTGAATACGCCGCCAGCGCCACAGGGCCAGGGCGAATTAGTGGTTCACCCTATTACGCCACAGCCCATTGGGGTGGTGACCATCTATCCGGGGATTTCCGCCGACGTTGTGCGTAATTTCTTACGCCAGCCGGTTAAAGCGCTGATCCTGCGCTCCTACGGTGTGGGCAACGCGCCGCAAAACGGCGAATTCCTTAAAGAGTTACAGGAAGCCAGCGATCGTGGCATTGTGGTCGTTAACCTGACGCAGTGCATGTCAGGCAAAGTGAATATGGGCGGCTATGCCACTGGCAACGCACTGGCTCATGCCGGGGTAATTGGCGGCGCTGACATGACGGTCGAGGCCACGCTGACGAAACTGCACTATCTGTTGAGCCAGGAGCTGGACGCTGCCGCTATCCGCCTTGCCATGGGGCAAAATCTGCGTGGTGAACTGACGCTGGACGAATAAGGAGAGGCCATGAAACACCGTGCGTTATTACTTGTCGATCTGCAAAACGATTTCTGTGCCGGTGGCGCACTGGCGGTGCCCGAAGGCGACAGTACCCTGGATGTGGCCAACGCCCTGATTGACTGGAGTAAAGCCCGGGGCGAAGCCGTACTGGCAAGTCAGGACTGGCACCCGGCAGATCATGGTAGTTTTGCCAGCCAGCACGGTGTAGAGCCCTTTTCTCAGGGGCTGCTGGACGGCCTGCCGCAAACGTTCTGGCCGGATCACTGCGTGCAGAACAGCACCGGGGCTCAGTTGCACCCGCTGTTAAATCAGGCCGCGATTAGCGCGTTGTTTCATAAAGGCGAGAACCCGGAAATTGACAGCTACAGCGCCTTTTTTGATAACGGTCAGCGGCAAAAGACGGCGCTGGACGCCTGGCTGCGCACGCACGCCATCGCTGAACTGACGGTGCTCGGGCTTGCCACCGACTACTGCGTGAAATTCACCGTGCTGGATGCGCTGAAACTGGGTTATCAGGTCAACGTGATTACCGACGGCTGCCGGGGGGTCAATATCCAGGCGGGCGACAGCGCCCAGGCCTTTATGGATATGGCTGGCGCAGGTGCCACCCTGTATACCCTGGCCGACTGGCTGGAAACCCAGGCGTAACTATCGGGTCCGGCCATCCGGCCGGACAGTTTTCAGGACAGGCCAGAAATCTCTTCCAGCGACACCATCCGCGTTTCGATGCCGAACACGAACAGGATCAGCGAACAGCAAAAGAGCATCGCCCCCAATACCGAAAACACCGCATACGCGCCGTAGTGAGTCAGCAGTGCCGCCACGCCATACGGGGTAAACACCGCGACGATTCGCCCGACCGCATTCACGAAGCCGGAGCCTCGCAGGCGCAGATGCGTTGGCCACAGTTCTGGTACGTACACCGCCGATGCAAAGCAGACATACATGTAGAGAAAGAAGATCAGCACCAGCCCAATTGACAGGATGGCCCACTCCTCTTTTTGCAGCGAGTACCAGTATCCCAGTAGCGCCACAATTAACAGCAGGACAGAGCCAAACCATTTGCGCGGAAATTTATCAATCACCAGTGCGGCGATAAATATCCCGACGGGCGCGCCGACCATAATAACGGCGGTCATCATGATGGATTTCGCGACATCGATCCCTGAGTTGACGAATATCGTCGGGATCCACACCGTGATGGTGTAAAGCGAGATATTCATTGCCACCAGCGGCGCCTTAACATTGCACCGCGGAAAAGTTGCAGGAAACAGCTGTTCTCCGCCCGCCTGGTCGTTGGTCTGGCGAGCGGTATCACCTCGGTAAATTCGATTTTTTTCTCTTTTGCTATACGCTGCTCAATGTCCAGAAGGCTTTGATGCGCGTGGGCTTCTTTGCCCTTCCCCGCCAGCCAGCGCGGTGACTCAATGAAATATTTACCGGATAAGAGCCAGGCAAACAGCATCGCAATACTGCCGAGCAGAAACATCACCCGCCAGCTAAAGAACGAGATAACCACCACTCCGATGGCCGCTGAGATCATCGGTGACCAGTTGCCGACAAAGGAGAGGCGCGCCGACCATTTGCCGCGAACCGTAGGGGGAATAAATTCGGTAAAAGAGGCATAGCCAATCATAATCAGCGCCCCCATGCCGATGCCCATCATACAGCGTAAAAAAATAAGCCAGTACATATCCGGAGAAAAAGAGGCAGCGGTGGCCGAGAAACCAACAATCAGCAGATTAAGACGAAACGCTTTGCGCCGACCTAAATAATCGCCGACAAAACCACCCAGCAAAGAGCCAATAAAATAGCCCAACATTAATGCCGAAGTGAAGGCAGCATTAAGATAATTATTTGACCAGCCATTACTGATTAATTTTGCCAGCACCACGTTACCGGAATAACTCAAAAATCCAGTAATCAATAAACTGAAACCGATAGTGCCAAATATCTGATAATGGAAAGAGGAAAGCGGCAAGCGATCCAGTCTTGCACCGATAGGGTCATGATGTTCCATTGTCTATGCCTCACATAATACCTGGTGAAAGGGTAAATTGTCGCAAGCAGGATACATCCTGCAAATCAGCGAGGTGATCCACATGAATCATTTTATTATTTACACCAGGCCAGAGAGCATTCAATACAAAAAACAGAGTGCCAGTCACGCCCCTCTGTTTACTTATATTAATAGACAAGCTGAATATTATTTTGCTTGCAGAAGTCGACCCACTGCGCGCCTGGTTTTTTATCCGTAATAATATAGTTGATATGACTAAAATCGACTAACTGCACAAATGCTTTACGATCGAACTTGGAATGATCGACCAGCAGTGCAACTTCCGTCGCCTGCCGAATCATGACTTTCTTGATATCCGCCTCGGCTTCATTGGAATCAAGCGCTCCGCTGTCGATATCCAGCCCTTTACAGCTCATAACCATAATATCGACATGGTATTTGCCAATAATTTCTTTGGTGATCCGTCCCTGAAACGAGAGCGTATTTTTGTTAAATTCTCCGCCGGTCGAGACAATATTGATCTCCGATTGTGCCAGCTCACGAAAGGCCTCCGTCGAGTTGGTTAATAAAGTGAGATCTTTTCGCTCTTTTAGCAGTTTTAATAGTTCCATAGCGGTGGTACTGGAATCGGCCGCCAGAGTAGTTTTATTATTTATAAAGGGTAATGCATTGAGTGCTATCGCCTGTTTTTCTTCAAAAAAAGATTTAGCCCGTTTATAAAAATGAACGCTATCCGCCAGGCTTGCACTGTTTAATACTGCGCCGCCGTATGTCCGGGTAATAATACCTTCAGCTTCCAGCTTTTCTAAATCACGACGAATCGTCTCCTCAGTTACCTGAAAAAGAATACTAAGGTGGGTAACGGTAACCTTCTTTTCATTCGTTACCATCTGTTTAATGGTTTGCAGTCTGTCTTTTGCAGCCACGATTTATGCCTCTGCTTCATTCAACAACATGATATACAGGCAGTATGTCACACGCCATGTTTATTTTCAAAAGAATATGTTTGAATCACAGATTTAAACATCCGTTTTCACGAAACAGAGGCAGCCATCTATTACAAATACTTATTAACTAAGGAAGGTGCGATTTAATCGGTGGGGTTCAGTGGAGTCCTTATCTGTATTAGCCTTACCTTAGCTGAGCTGTAT
>NZ_CBFFRJ010000081.1:0-23884 GCF_965644225.1 Phytobacter sp. V91
GCGGGCATCGTGAAAAATCTATGGCAAAGAAAGCCTTATGTTCTCATAACTGACGATTAAATCGCACCTTCCCTAAGTCGCTGGGGGGGAAATGAAAAGTGGATTTTTTACCTTAACGATAAAAAATGAGCAATTTGTGCGTAATTCCGACAATATTTCCCGCCTGGCTGCGGTAAATCGCACAAAATAACAAGAAAATAATGACTGCATGCTACTCGTTGTAATTTTCTGCTGTTGTTGTTGATTAATTAATAGTCATTACAAATTGTTGATTTTTTGAGTGAATAACTCTCTTCGTAAAGAAAGGTAAAAAAAACCGAATGCAGAGCATTCGGTCATAAGAGGGGTAAATAGACATTCAGAATTGAATGACGGTAATAAATAAAGTTAATGATGATAGCGTTAATTATATTAGTGGCGATTTACGCTCAAGGTTTTGCATTCAGTGCTAAAAATGTGATTTCATGTAACTTGATGATTTTAAAGTAAATTATATTATATCTTGATTATTTGTGCGGTAATTATTAGCTATTTGTGCTTAAAATAGTTCCCTGTAATTTACAAAATGAAACATTTATGTTAAATATGAAACACCTTCAAAATTTTCGTATCATATTCTTATTGGATTATTCTGTATTTTTAAGGAGAATGAAATAGCTGGCTGGTTAGAGGATTTAATCAGCAAGCAGTGGCGATAAAAATGCATATAACAGAGGGTTAATAACATGAAAGTTAAAGCACTGTCCCTCCTGGTGCCAGCACTGCTGGTAGCGGGTACTGCAAATGCAGCAGAAATTTACAACAAAGACAGCAACAAATTAGATTTGTACGGCAAAGTAGCAGGTCTTCACTATTTTTCTGATAACGCTGGCAACGACGGTGATCAGACTTACGTGCGTTTCGGTATTAAGGGCGAAACCCAGGTAAATGATCAGATCACTGGCTTTGGTCAGTGGGAATATGAAGTGTCTGGTAACGACGCCGAAGGCGACAACACCTCCAAAACACGTCTTGCATTTGCTGGTGTGCGTGTTGGCGATGCCGGCTCTCTGGACTACGGTCGTAACTATGGCGTTATCTATGATGTAACGTCCTGGACTGACGTACTGCCGGAATTCGGCGGTGATACCTATGGCGCGGACAACTTCATGCAGTCCCGTGCGAATGGCGTAGCAACTTACCGTAACACCGACTTCTTCGGTCTGGTTGATGGCCTGAACTTTGCGCTGCAATATCAGGGAAAAAACGGCAGCAGCAACGGTGAAAACAACGATGGCCGCAGCACTCTGAACCAGAACGGTGACGGCTACGGTGCTTCTGTAACTTATGATCTGGGCGCAGGCTTCAGCGCAGGTGCTGCGGCATCCAGCTCCAAACGTACTGCCGATCAGAACGCTGCTGGCGTCTACGGTAGCGGCGATCGTGCTGACGTTTACACCGGCGGCCTGAAATATGATGCGAACAACATCTACCTGGCTGCGCAATACTCCCAGACTTATAACGCGACCCGCTTTGGTAAGTCTAACGGTGATACCCGTTACTACGGTTTTGCTAACAAAGCGCAGAACTTTGAAGTGGTTGCGCAGTACCAGTTCGACTTTGGTCTGCGTCCGTCCATCGCTTACCTGCAATCCAAAGGTAAAGATGTTAGCAACGGCACCCGCAGCTACGGCGATCAGGATCTGCTGAAATATGTTGATGTTGGCGCGACTTACTACTTCAACAAAAACATGTCTACCTACGTTGATTACAAAATCAACCTGCTGGATGAGAACTCCTTCACCCGTCGTACTGGCACCAACACCGATGATGTTGTTGCCCTGGGTGTGGTTTACCAGTTCTAAGTTTTACACTTTGTACCAAGGGGCCATCCGGCCCCTTTTTTTATGCCTGAGATCTGCCTGATTCAGGGGCATTCTGGTGTACTCTTGCGTTCTGAATGTAGGGAGAATCACGCAATGACGTTACATTTCTGGCGTGCAGGCATATTGCTGGCGCTGACATTATTGACCGGGTGCGATCCTGCACCGCCCGCGGCAGAGCAGCAAAGCGTGCTGGAAGGCAAAACCATGGGCACGTTCTGGCGCGTCAGTACGCCTGCCATCACGGCAGAACGAGCGCAGGCCCTGCGGGTGAAAATTCAGGCGCGGCTTGACGGTGATGATCAGCTATTGTCGACCTGGAAGTCCGATTCCGCGCTGATGCGCTTTAATGATTCCACAAGCCTTGAACCCTGGCCTGTCAGTGAAGCGATGGCCGATATTGTCACCACCGCATTGCGGGTGGGGGCAAAAACCGAGGGTGCGATGGATATTACGGTTGGGCCGCTGGTTAACCTGTGGGGATTCGGCCCGGACAAGCAACCGGTGAAAACCCCGGATCAGTCGCAGATCGACACGGCGAAAGCGCGCACCGGGTTACAGCATCTACGGGTGATTAATCAGGCGCAGCAACAGTTTCTGCAAAAAGATTTAGCGGATCTCTATGTTGATCTTTCCACGGTGGGGGAGGGTTATGCCGCCGATCATCTTGCCCGTCTGATGGAGCAGGAGGGGATCTCGCGTTATCTGGTGTCGGTGGGGGGCGCTCTGGTGAGCCGTGGGATGAACGCTCAGGGGACTGCCTGGCGGGTTGCCATCCAGAAACCGACGGACAGCGAAAATGCAGTGCAGGCGATCGTCGATATTAATGGCCACGGGATCAGCACCTCGGGCAACTACCGCAATTACTATGAGCTGGACGGTAAACGTATTTCGCATGTTATCGATCCGCAAACCGGTCGGCCTGTCGAGCATAAGCTGGTCTCTGTCACTGTTATTGCCCCTACGGCCCTGGAAGCGGACGCCTGGGACACCGGGCTGATGGTGCTGGGTAAAGAAAAAGCGCAGGCGGTGGTGCAGCGGGAAGGACTCGCGGTCTATATGATCAGTCGTGAGGGCGATCGCTTTACAACATGGATGTCGCCGCAGTTTTCCGCTTTTCTGCTAAGCGAGAAAAATTAAACCGCAAGAATGCGGGTTTTTTCGTCCGGGTTAACGGGCGTTGTGAGGCCAGACCTGAAAGAGGAGCCTGAGATGAAAACACCCGCATCAATTTCTGCTACATCGCTTACTGACGAACAACGCTGGCAGGCGGTTTGCCAGCGTGACGGGCGCTATGACGGGCGGTTTGTTTTTGCGGTGCGCACGACCGGCATTTTCTGTCGTCCGTCTTGCCGCTCGCGCCAGCCACTTCGCGGCAATGTTGCGTTTTATCCCGATGTTTCCTCCGCCCTTGCTGCCGGATATCGCCCCTGTAAGCGCTGCCAGCCTGATAAGACGGACCCGCAGCAACAACGGCGGGATAAAGTGGAAAAAGCCTGCCGTCTGCTGGAGCAGGGGCAGTCTGTCACACTTGAACAACTGGCTGATGCGGTGGCGATGAGCCCGTGGCATTTTCATCGGTTGTTTAAAGCCGTCACCGGTATGACGCCGAAAAACTGGCAACTGGCCTTTCGCGCCAGGCGACTGCAAAATAGCTTGTCTCAAAGTACGACCATTACCGAAGCCGTACTGGCGGCGGGATTTCCGGATAACAGCAGCTACTACCGGCAGGCTGATGCAGCACTGGGGATGACCGCAAAACAGTACCGGCGGGGCGGTAACGATCTGGCCGTGCGCTACGCCTTCAGCCACTGCACATTGGGCCACTGTCTGGTCGCGGAGAGTGAGCGAGGCATTTGCGCGGTCCTGCTGGCCGACAGCGAAGAGGCATTGCTGGCGGAATTACAGCAAATCTTCCCGCATGCCCAGCGGGAGCCTGGGAGTGAGCGCTTTATGCAGCGTGTCGCGCAGGTCGTGCAACGCCTCAACGATCCCCATGCGCCTTTTACGTTGCCTCTGGATTTACGCGGCACGGCTTTTCAGCTCCAGGTCTGGCAGGCGCTGCGCGCCATTGCGCCTGGTGAAACAATCAGCTACCGGACGCTGGCGGAAACCATCGGTAAACCTAACGCCGTGCGGGCGGTTGCCAGCGCCTGCGCGGCAAATAAACTGGCGATCGTCATTCCCTGTCATCGCGTGGTTCGGGCCGATGGCGGGCTTTCGGGTTATCGCTGGGGAGCGACGCGTAAAGCGCGGTTGTTACAAAGTGAATCTGACGCTAAGGAGCCTTAATGCTGGATCTGTTTGCCGATGAAGAGCCCTGGCAGGAAGCGCTGGCGCCAGGCGCTGTTGTGCTGCGCAGCTTTGCCCAGGCGCAGTCCACAGCATTGCTCAGTGGTATCGACCAGGTTAGTGCGCAATCGCCGCTGCGGCATATGGTGACCCCTAGCGGGTACCGCATGTCGGTGGCGATGAGCAACTGCGGGGATCTTGGCTGGGCAACTGATGCCAGAGGCTATCTCTATTCGGCCATTGATCCGCAAACCGGCAACCCCTGGCCTGCCATGCCTGCGGCCTTTAGCCTGGTCTGCCATGCGGCGGCGGTGGCTGCGGGCTACCCTGAGTTCAGGCCGGATGCCTGCCTTATTAACTGCTAAACCCCTGGCGCAAAACTGTCACTTCATCAGGATAAAGATGAACCGGACCTACGTGCCCCCATTGTTTCCGTCTCCTTAGGGCTGGCGGCTGTTTTTCAGTTTGGCGGGCTTAAGCGCAGCGATCCCGTACAGCGGTTGATGCTGGAACATGGCGATGTGGTGGTGTGGGGTGGCGCATCCCGACTCTTCTATCACGGTATTTCTCCCCTTAAGCCTGGCCATCATCCGGCAACGGGTTCCTGCCGGTATAACCTCACTTTTCGCCAGGCCAGAAAGGTTGAATAAAAATAAGAATTATTCTTGATGTAAATAACCAGCCGTTTAAACTGCGGGCTGTTTATGTTTACAGGTTGTTACTATGGAACTTCTCCTGCTGGTCTGGCGTCAGTATCGCTGGCCTTTTATCGCCGTCCTCGCCTTGACGCTGGTCAGTGCCGCACTGGGTATCGGGCTTATCGCCTTTATTAATCTGCGTTTAATCGAAAACGTCGATATCTCGATAAGCGTGTTGCCGGAATTCCTTGGACTGCTGCTGTTATTAATGGCGGTCACCCTCGGTTCACAGCTGGCCTTAACCACCCTCGGTCATCATTTTGTCTACCGGATGCGCGGTGAATTTATCAAGCGTATTCTCGACACGCCCGTTGAGCGTATTGAAAAACTCGGTAGCGCGTCATTGCTCGCCGGGCTGACCAGCGATGTCCGTAATATCACCATTGCTTTCGTTCGTTTACCGGAGCTGGTGCAGGGGATCATCCTGACGGTGGGCGCATCGGCCTACCTGGCGTGGCTATCGACCAAAATGCTGGTGATCACCGCGTTGTGGATGGCGCTGACCATCTGGGGCGGTTTTGTGCTGGTGTCACGCGTCTATAAACATATGGCAACGCTGCGTGAAACAGAAGACAAGCTGTACAACGATTTTCAGACCGTGCTGGAAGGGCGCAAAGAGTTAACCCTTAACCGCGAGCGCGCTGAGCATATTTTCGACCAGCATTATCTGCCGGACGCGCGTGAGAATCGTCACCATATTATTCGCGCCGATACCTTCCATCTGAGCGCGGTAAACTGGTCGAATATCATGATGCTGGGGGCCATTGGCCTGGTCTTCTGGATGGCGAACGGTCTGGGCTGGGCGGACACCAACGTGGCCGCCACTTACTCGCTGACACTGCTGTTCCTGCGTACTCCTTTGCTTTCCGCGGTTGGCGCGCTGCCAACGCTGCTAAGCGCGCAGGTGGCGTTCAACAAACTCAAGCAATTTTCGCTGGCGCCTTACAAAGCTGAATTCCCTCGCCCGCAGACATACCCAAACTGGCAGACCCTGGAGCTGCGCGATGTGACCTTTACCTATCAGGACAATTCCTTCTCGGTGGGGCCCGTCAATATGACCCTTAAGCGCGGTGAACTGGTCTTCCTGATTGGCGGTAATGGCAGCGGTAAATCTACGCTGGCGATGTTACTGACCGGGTTGTACCAGCCGGTATCGGGTGACATTCTGCTCGATGGCGTACCGCTGGCGCAGGAGAAACCAGAAGATTATCGCAAGATGTTCTCGGCGGTATTTACCGATGTCTGGCTGTTTGATCAGCTGTTAGGGCCGCAGGGGAAAGAGGCTGACCCGGCGCTGGTGGACAAATGGCTGCAACAGCTGAAGATGTCGCATAAGCTGGAACTGAAAGACGGCAAAATTCTCGATCTGAAACTCTCCAAAGGGCAGAAAAAGCGTGTGGCGCTGCTGCTGGCGCTGGCGGAAGAGCGTGAGATCCTGCTGCTTGATGAGTGGGCCGCTGACCAGGATCCGCATTTCCGCCGCGAGTTCTATCAGGTGTTGCTGCCGCTGATGCAGGAGATGGGCAAAACCATTTTCGCTATCAGCCATGACGACCACTACTTTATTCATGCCGATCGTTTGCTGGAGATGCGTAACGGCAAGCTCAGCGAATTAACGGGGGAAGAGCGCGCGCTCGCCTCCCGGGATGCCGTTGCCCGTACCGCCTGATAATATGCGCCCTCTTTTTTAGCGGGCGCAGACTGCTTTTTCGCCACTCGCGCCACTTGTTTAGTTTTTTTTACACATCCTGCCGCTATGCTTAAACCTGCCGGAATTATTGCAGGGAAGATGACATGTCTGTTGTAACCAAAAAGAGCGCCCGCTTACGCGATCAGGAACGTGCGCGTCTGATATGGCTCCTCACCACCCATAAAACGCTGACTGCCACTTTGTTGGGTGAACTGACGCTGGCGGAGCAGGTCGGTGCCGACAAACTTGCGGCAGATATCAGCGAAGTACAGGCGCTGGTCGCTCATCTGCCGCCGCCGGATTTAGCCGACACCCTGGAAGGGTTGCCGGTGGATGCGCGTCATGCATTGTGGCGAATAGTCGGGGATGAGAAACGGGGCAAGATCCTGTTCGAGGCCTCGGAAAGCGTCTGGGAAGATCTCATTGATGAGATGAGCGACAAAGCGCTGCTTGATACCCTTGAAACCCTCGATATCGACGAACAGATTTGGCTGGTCCAGCATCTGCCGCGCAACCTGACGGGAAGACTTCTCGCCACGCTGCCTGCCAAAGAGCGCTCCCGTGTGCTTCAGGTGATGCGCTACGACGAGGACTGCGTTGGGGCGATCATGGAGTTTGAGGTGATAACCGTTCGCCCGGATGTGACCCTGGAAACCGTTCAGCGCTATTTACGCCAGCTTGGCAGGATGCCGGAAAACACCGATAAGCTCTTCGTTGCCGGGCGTGATGATATCCTGGTCGGTGAACTGGGGCTGCAAACGATCCTGCTGAACGCCAGCGACCGGCGTGTTGAAGAGGTGATGAATACCGAACCGGTGGTTTTCTCACCCCATGAGAACGCGCAAGTGGCTGCCCGCACCTTTGAACGTGACAATCTGATCAGCGCTGCGGTGGTGGAGGCCGATGGCAAGCTCCTCGGCCGTCTGACGATTGATGAGATAGTCGACGTGGTTTATGAAGAGACCGATAACGACCTGCGGCGGATGGGCGGTCTGAGCAGTGAAGAAGATGTCTTTGCCCCTGTGACCCGAGCGGTCAAAAATCGCTGGGCATGGCTGGCGATTAATCTGTGCACGGCATTTATTGCTTCAAGGGTGATCGATGGCTTTGAGCACACGATTTCACAGCTGGTGGCGCTGGCGTCTCTGATGCCGATTGTGGCGGGTATTGGCGGCAACACCGGTAACCAGACCATTACCATGATTGTTCGCGCCCTGGCGCTGCAAACCATCACGGCTGGCAACTTTCGCTTTTTGATCCTGCGTGAAGTGGGCGTTGCGCTGATTAATGGTCTGGTATGGGGCGGGATTATGGGAGGCGTAACCTGGCTGCTTTATGACGATATCGCGCTTGGCGGCGTGATGACGCTGGCGATGATCCTGAACCTGCTGGTTGCGGCGCTGATGGGGGTGCTTATCCCGATGACCATGATGCGTTTCGGTCGCGATCCGGCGGTCGGATCAAGCGTATTGATTACCGCTATCACCGACACCGGAGGCTTCTTTATTTTTCTCGGGCTGGCGACGATTTTTCTGCTGTAGCGCCACGCTTTTTATGCAGACGGGCGGGCAATATCACCATCGCGATAAGCCCGGCCACCACGCCAATCGCCAGATTATCGGTGCTGATGGTGGCCGCCACCGTCACAAGCATCACCAGGGTTTCTGCCAGCGGAGCCTGTTGCAGTGTCGCGGGTTGCAGGCTTTTCCAGCTAAAGGTTTTACAGGCCACAATAACCATAATTCCGGCCAGCACCACCATCGGAATTTTGGCCATCACGTTGCTTAACGCCGTGACCAGTAACAGCAGCACCAGGCCTGCAACCGCCGTTGATAGCCGGCTGTGTCCCTTGCCCATCTCCACGTTAACGATGGTTTGACCTATCATTGCACAGCCCGCAATCCCGCCATAGAACCCGGCCAGAATATTAGCAATGCCCAGCCCGGTGCTTTCACGACTTTTGCTGGACGGGGTGTGGGTGATGTCATCCACCAGCCGCGCGGTGAGCAGGGATTCCAGCAATCCCACAAAGGCGATACTGAGCGCGCAGGGCCAGATAATGGCCAGAGTTTGCAGGTTAAAGGGCACCAGCCACTGGGTAAAGCCCGGTAGCCCGCCCTGCATTGGGCCTTCATCACCGACGGTTGGCAGAATTTGCCCACTGAAAACGGTAAACAGAGTCAGGACGACAATGGCGACCAGCGGCGCCGGGATGCTTTTCACCCAACGAGGCCACCACAATACTATCAACAGCGTGAGGACAAAAAGGCCGAGGATCAGTAGGTCGCGCGTCCAGAAGTGCGGCACCTGGGCAAAGAAAATCAATATACCCAGCGCGTTGACGAACCCGCTCATCACCGACGGTGGGATAAAGCGCATCAGCCGCGCCATCCGGGTGAGGCCAAACACAATCTGAATGATCCCGGCCATCACCACCGCGGGCAGAATATAGGCCACACCGTGTTGATGGACCATGGGGCCAATCACCAGCGCCACTGAACCTGCCGCCGCCGTCACCATCGCCGGACGACCACCCAAAAACGACATGCCAATACACAGTACCACCGATGCCAGCAGGCTGACGGTGGGGTCGACACCGGCTATCACCGAGAATGAAATCACTTCCGGAATCAGCGCCAGGGCGGTAATGACGCCGGCCAGTGCTTCACGCGTCAGCAGTTGCGGCGAGCGCAGGACATCGCTCACGCGACCTGAGGAACAGTTTATTTTTTCTGACATAACTTTTTGGACAGGAGGTTGGCCGAAAGCATAAGAAAAGGATATGAATGCCCCGGTTTTATTAAGGGGCAAAATACTACTGTTAATCAGCGCATATTGCCAGCAAAAATGGTTATTTTTAATGCGAAAACGCAACTTATTAGTAACATTTATATAATGACTATTTAATCTTTAAACATTATTTAAAAACGCAGTTTTAAGTGCTAGGTTAGATCCGCTAACGAGTTTACCCGCGATAAATGCTAATAAAGCAGCACTAAAAGTAAGGCATTAACATTATGAAAAAAATGACTGCCAAGCTGTTTTCGATGGCTGTCGGGCTTAATGCTGTCTCAGCGGCGGCAAAAGCTAACGCGTCGAAAGAGCAGGAAACGGATGTGCTTTTAATCGGTGGTGGGATCATGAGTGCCACGTTGGGGACCTACCTCCAGGAACTGGAGCCCGACTGGACAATCACCATGGTCGAACGGCTGGATGCCCTGGCGGAAGAAAGCTCTAACGGCTGGAACAATGCCGGTACAGGGCACGCCGCGTTAATGGAACTGAACTACACCCCGCAAAACCAGGACGGTTCCATCAGTATTAAAAAGGCGATTGAGATCAACGAAGCGTTTCGTATCTCTCGTCAGTTCTGGGCGCATCAGGTGGAGACCGGTGTGCTCAACGAGCCGCGCTCGTTTATTAATACCGTGCCGCATATGAGCCTGGTGTGGGGCGATGAAAACGTTAACTTCCTGCGCGCGCGCTACAAGGCGCTGCAACAAAGTTCGTTATTCCACGGCATGCGTTATTCCGAAAACCACGACCAAATCCGTCAGTGGGCGCCGCTGGTGATGGACGGGCGCGACCCGCAGCAGAAAGTTGCCGCCACGCGTACGGAAATCGGCACTGACGTCAACTTCGGCGAGATAACCCGCCAGTTGATTTCCTCATTGCAGAAAAACGAGAATTTCTCCCTGCAACTGGGTAGCGAAGTCCGGGCTATTAAGCGCAACGCTGACAACAGCTGGAATGTGACTATTGCCAGCAAAAACAGCGGTCTGGAGCAGGTGGTGAAGACGAAGTTTATCTTCATTGGCGCCGGTGGCGCTGCACTGAAATTGTTGCAGGAGTCGGGTATTACCGAGGCTGCAGACTATGCCGGTTTCCCGGTCGGCGGTCAGTTCCTGGTATCGGAAAACCCGGATGTGGTGAACCACCATCTGGCGAAAGTTTATGGTCAGGCTTCCGTTGGCGCGCCGCCGATGTCGGTGCCGCATATCGATACCCGCATTATCGATGGTAAACGCGTGGTGCTGTTCGGACCCTTCGCCACCTTCTCGACCCGTTTTTTGAAAAATGGCTCATTGTGGGATCTGCTGGGGGCGACCAACAGCGCCAACTTCCTGCCAATGGTGAGTGTCGGGCTGACCAACTTTGGCCTCGTAAAATACCTCGTCGGCCAGGTGTTGCAGAACGAGGACGATCGTTTTGATGCGCTCTGCGAATACTATCCGCTGGCGAATAAGGAAGACTGGCGCCTGTGGCAGGCTGGGCAGCGAGTGCAGATAATCAAACGCAACGGTAAGCAACGCGGCGTTCTGCGTCTGGGAACCGAAGTGGTGAGCGACAAAGAGGGCACCATCGCCGCGCTACTGGGCGCATCGCCTGGCGCCTCAACGGCCGCGCCGATCATGATTGAACTGCTGGAAAAAGTGTTCCCGGAAAAAATGGCCTCGCTCGAGTGGCAGGCAACCCTCAAAAAGATCATTCCTTTCCTCGGCGTGCAACTGGACGGTAACACCGATGCTGCCAATCAGGAGTTGCATTACACCAGCCGTGTTCTGGGGCTGAAATGCGACGAATCGATGGTAGCTGACGCAACGCCTCCGGTGCGTAAACCAACGCATCCGCAGCCTGCTGATAACGAAACGGTTGCTGATATCGCTCTGTAATCCTTAAAACCTGCTTCGGCAGGTTTTTTTCCTCCTGATTTTCCTCATTGGCCTCTTCCTCCGAGGACAGTCCGGATATGAGACTGTGACCGGACTGACACTTCCTCAGGTTAATGATGCCATTCCTTGATCCTGATACGACATTTACCTCCATTGAGGTATGCATTTACCCCCCGTCATCCCATAACGTACGCATCACACCTAACACGTATAAATAAAGTGGTCTTTGCTTCAGGTAAAGACGCGGTACAGCCTTGCAAGGACGATTTTATGGTTGATGTGACCCGACGCCGTTTTTTTACCGGGGGGAAAGCAGCGCTGAATCCCCTTTATCCGCCATGGAGCGGAGACGAAAGCCTCTTTTCAACGCGCTGTACCGCCTGCCACGCCTGTGTGGATGCCTGTGAATATGCCTTGTTACAGCCAGGTCCTCGTGGCGTTCCCGTTATCCGTTTTGATGCTGGTGAATGTCTGTTTTGCTATGCCTGCGCGCAGGCATGTCCCGCCTCGCTGTTCCTGCCTCAGGCCACACGTCCCTGGTGGCTTAAAAGCGTTATCGGGCAAGGGTGCCTGGCAAGACAGGCCGTCGAGTGTCGCCGCTGCCAGGACAGCTGCGAGGTTGGGGCTATTACGTTTCTGCCAACGACGGACGGTATCTGGCAGCCTGCGGCTGTCAGTGACGACTGCACGGGCTGCGGCGCATGCGTAGCCACCTGTCCTGCGTCGGTAATTCGAATGGAGAACGTCCATGCCCACTAGCTGGCAGGTTTGTAGCCTGATTGTGCAGACCCGGACGGCGCTCATTCCCGCCGTCAGCGCACAGCTGAACGCGCTGCCCGGTTGTGAGGTGGCGTTAAGCGAAGCGGAGCGCGGCACCCTGATTGTGGTGGCAGAAGCGGAACACAGCCGCACGCTGCTGGATACTATTGAGTCGGTACGCAACGTTGCGGGTGTACTGGCGGTTTCGCTGGTTTATCACCAGCAGGATGAACAGAGTGAGGAAACGCCATGAAACTCAGTCGTCGTAGCTTTATGAAAGCGAACGCCGTTGCGGCCGCGGCGGTTGCCGCCGGAATAAGCGTGCCGGGCGTTGCCCGTGCGGTGGTCGGCCAGCAAGACGCCATCAAGTGGGATAAAGCGCCGTGCCGTTTCTGCGGTACTGGTTGCGGTGTGCTGGTGGGGACGCAGAATGGACGCATTGTTGCCAGTCAGGGCGATCCTGAGGCCCCGGTTAACCGCGGGCTGAACTGCATTAAGGGCTACTTTCTGCCCAAAATCATGTACGGAAAAGACCGTCTTACCCAACCGATGCTGCGAATGACCAACGGTCAGTACAGCAAAGAAGGGGAGTTTACCCCCATCTCCTGGGATCAGGCCTTCGATGTGATGGAGGAGAAATTCAAGACCGCGCTGAAAACCAACGGGCCAGGATCCATTGGCATGTTTGGCTCCGGGCAGTGGACTATCTGGGAAGGCTACGCCGCTTCCAAGCTGTTTAAAGCCGGTTTTCGTTCCAATAACATCGACCCTAACGCCCGCCACTGTATGGCCTCGGCGGTCGTGGGCTTTATGCGCACTTTCGGCATGGATGAGCCGATGGGGTGCTACGACGATATCGAACAGGCCGACGCCTTTGTTTTGTGGGGTGCCAATATGGCAGAGATGCACCCCATTTTATGGTCGCGTATCACCAACCGCCGTCTGTCGAATCCGGACGTCAATGTTGCGGTGCTCTCTACCTTTGAACACCGTAGCTTTGAGCTGGCGGACAACGGTATGGTCTTCACGCCGCAAAGCGATCTGGTCATCCTTAACTACATTGCCAACTACATCATCCAGAACAACGCGGTGAATCAGGATTTCCTCGCCAGACACGTCAACCTGCGAAAAGGGGTGACGGATATCGGCTATGGCCTGCGTCCAACCCATCCACTGGAAAAAGAGGCGAAAAATCCCGGGTCGGATGCGTCTGAGCCGATGAGTTTTGACGAGTACAAAGCCTTCGTGGCGGAGTACACGCTGGAAAAAACGGCGCAAATGAGCGGCGTATCGCCGGACCAGTTAGTGAAACTGGCCCAGCTCTATGCGGATCCGGATAAGAAGGTTATCTCCTACTGGACGATGGGCTTTAACCAGCATACGCGCGGCGTCTGGGCCAACAACCTCGTCTACAACCTGCACCTGCTGACCGGCAAAATATCTAAGCCAGGCTGTGGACCTTTCTCGCTGACCGGGCAACCTTCGGCGTGCGGTACGGCCCGTGAAGTCGGGACCTTCTCCCACCGCCTGCCTGCCGATATGGTCGTTACCAACGACAAACACCGCGATATCACCGAAAAGATGTGGCAGCTTCCGGGCGGCACCTTGCCGGCAAAAGTGGGTCTCCATGCGGTTGCTCAGGATCGGGCGTTAAAAGACGGCAAGCTCAACGTCTACTGGGTGATGTGCAACAACAATATGCAGGGCGGCCCAAACATTAATGGCGAGCGAATGCCTGGATGGCGTGACCCGCGTAACTTCATCATCGTCTCCGACCCTTATCCCACCGTCAGCGCGCTGGCGGCTGACCTGATTCTGCCCACCGCGATGTGGGTGGAAAAAGAGGGGGCGTACGGTAATGCTGAGCGCCGTACCCAGTTCTGGCGTCAGCAAATCAAAGCACCCGGTGAGGCGAAATCCGATCTCTGGCAACTGGTGCACTTTGCCCGTCGTTTCAAAACCGAAGAGGTCTGGCCCGAGGAATTACTGGCCCAGAAGCCGGATTATCGGGGTAAGACCCTGTTTGACGTGCTCTTTGCCAACAAGGCGGTGACCCGGTTCCCGGTCACTGAGCTTGCGGAAGGGCAACTCAACGATGAATCCCGCGAGCTGGGGTTCTACCTGCAAAAAGGGTTGTTCGAAGAGTACGCCGCCTTTGGCCGTGGCCACGGGCACGATCTGGCCCCCTTTGACGACTACCACAAGGCGCGTGGGTTGCGCTGGCCGGTGGTTAACGGGAAAGAGACCCAGTGGCGTTACAGCGAAGGCAACGATCCGTATGTGAAAGCTGGCGCCGGGTTCCAGTTCTACGGCAAACCCGACGGCAAAGCGGTTATCTTCGCGCTGCCCTTTGAACCCGCAGCCGAAGCGCCGGATGCGGAATACGATTTGTGGCTCTCCACCGGGCGAGTGCTGGAACACTGGCACACCGGCAGCATGACCCGCCGCGTGGAGGAGTTGCACCGTGCCTTCCCGCAGGCGGTGCTGTTTATCCATCCGCTGGATGCGAAAGCGCGTAATCTGCGCCGCGGCGACAAAGTCAAAATCGTCTCCCGCCGGGGGGAAGTGATTTCCATCGTCGAGACCCGTGGCCGCAACCGCGTGCCGCAGGGGCTGGTCTTTATGCCGTTCTTCGATGCGGCCCAACTGGTCAATAACCTGACCCTGGACGCCACCGATCCGCTGTCAAAAGAGACGGATTTCAAGAAGTGCGCCGTCAAAGTGATGAAGGCGTAGCGTCGTGTTCCGTGACCGCAAACGCCAGCCTGCCCGTCGCCGCTTTTTGCGCGACATCGGGCGCTCAGCCGTTGGGCTGGCGGCCGTCGGGGTGGTGCTTGCGTTACAACAGCAGACGGCACGCGCCACAGGTGTGCGGCTGCGCCCGCCGGGGGCGCTGGAGGAGACGTCATTTTCACGCGCCTGCGTGCGCTGTGGGCAGTGTGTCCAGGCCTGTCCGTACCAGACGTTAAAACTGGCGACCCTGGCTTCGGGTCTGTCAGCGGGAACCCCTTACTTCGTGGCACGGGATATCCCCTGCGAGATGTGCGAAGAGATCCCCTGCGCCAGGGCCTGCCCCAGCGGCGCGCTTGACCGGGAACTCGCGTCCATCAATGACGCAAAGATGGGGCTGGCGGTGCTGCTGGATCAGGAGAGCTGTCTGAATTTTCAGGGCTTACGTTGCGACGTATGTTTCCGGATGTGCCCGTTGATGGATGAGGCCATTACGCTTGAGGCCGAACCTAACCTGCGAACCGGTAAACACGCACGTTTTCTGCCGGTGGTGCACAGCAGCGCCTGTACCGGCTGCGGGAAATGTGAACAGGCCTGCGTGCTGGAACAACCCGCCATCAAAGTCCTGCCGCGCGGGCTGGCGAAAGGTGAAGTGGGTAATCACTACCGCTTCAGCTGGCTGGAGGCGAACGATGGCCAGTCATAAACGTGATGCAGGCCGTGAAGCCCGGCAGTGCAAGGGCGTGTGGCGCAGCTACCCCTGGCTGCTGCTGCGCAGGCTCTGCCAGTTCACGGTGCTGGGGCTGTTTCTGAGCGGGCCTTATGCGGGAGTGTGGGTGCTTCGCGGTAACTACAGCGGCAGCCTTCTGCTCGACAGCGTGCCGCTGACCGATCCGTTGATGGCGCTGCAAAGCCTGGTGAGCGGTCACTTGCCCGCGACGCTTGCGTTGACGGGGGCGCTCATCGTGATTCTCGGCTATGCCCTGGCGGGTAAGCGGCTGTTTTGCGGCTGGGTCTGCCCGCTTAACCCGGTTACCGATGCTGCTGCATGGCTGCGACGTCGGCTGGGACTGACCGCCTCCGCCAGCTTGCCGCGGCATCTGCGCTACCTGCTGCTGGCGCTGTTTTTGTTTGATTTGCTGGTGGTTGAGCACGGCTGGTGCGGGCATCTCTGCCCGACCGGGGCGCTGTATGCGGTGACAGGCCAGCAGAGCGTGCTCAGGGTGACGGCGCCCGCGCGGGCGAAATGCACCCGATGTATGGACTGTTTTCACGTCTGTCCTGAGCCGCAGGTTCTGCGCGCGCCGGTGCTGGATGACCGCAGCCCGGCCTGGGTTACAGCGAAAGAGTGCATGACCTGTGGACGCTGCGTGGATGTCTGCCCGCAAGAGGTTTTTAAAATAACAATTCGATGGAACAGGGGAGCAAAACCATGAAAAGCCATGTCGTGATAAAAGCGTTGAGCCACTGGATGGCCGTGCTGATTCTGGCCGTCAGTACCGTCTCCTGGGGGGCAGGTGGGATGGATTTGAGTCAGTCACCGGAGGTGTCCGTGACGGCGAAAGAGACCATCCGCACGCCAAAAGAGCAGTCGTTACTACCGCTCAACTACGTCAATCAACCGCCGATGATCCCGCACAGCGTGGATGGCTACCAGGTGAGCATCAACACCAACCGCTGCCTGCAATGCCACGGCGTGGAGAGCTACCGTGCAACGGGGGCGCCGCGCGTCAGCCCGACCCATTTTATGGATGCCTCAGGGAATGTGCAGTCCGGGGTGTCTGCGCAGCGTTATTTTTGCCTGCAATGTCACGTGCCGCAAACCAACGCCACGCCGATTATCGACAACACATTTGTGCCTTCTAAAGGGTTCGGGAAATAAGAGGTGGCTATGGACAAAAAAACAAAGCCGGGTGTCATCCTGCGGCTCTGGCAGTGGTTTCGCCGCCCCAGTCGTCTCGCGCTGGGCACTCTGCTGATCATCGGTTTTATCGGCGGCGTGGTGTTTCTCGGCAGTTTTAACAAGACCATGGAAATGAGCAACAGCGAAGCATTTTGTATTAGCTGTCACGAAATGCGTGAAAACGTCTATCAGGAATATCTTGAGACGGCACACTACAGCAACCGTAGCGGAGTGCGCGCCACCTGCCCGGACTGCCATGTCCCGCACGAGTTTGTGCCCAAGATGATCCGCAAGATTCAGGCCAGCAAAGAGCTGTACTCAAAAGTGTTTGGGGTGATTGATACGCCGCAGAAATTCGAATCTCATCGTCTGGAGATGGCGCAAAATGAATGGCGGCGTATGAAAAAAAACAACTCTCAGGAGTGCCGCAACTGCCATAACTTTGAGTATATGGATGTGACGGCACAGAAAAGCGTTGCGGCAAAAATGCATGACCAGGCGGTGGAAAAGGGGCAAACTTGCATTGATTGCCACAAAGGGATTGCGCATAAATTGCCGGACATGCGTGAAGAACACCGGGGATTTTGACAGGATGTTTATAAAGTGAGTACCCATGCTTGAAGCCGTAAAACTCAGCAGTGAACGTGATGACAGGCCGCTCTTTTGCGGGCTGTCGTTCCGTGTTGACGCAGGTGACTGGGTGCAGATAACCGGGGGCAACGGCGCAGGTAAAACCACGCTGCTGCGCATCCTGACCGGGCTTTCACGTCCTGACGGCGGCGAAGTGCGCTGGCAGGGACAGCCGATTGCGCGAGGCCGGGAAGACTATCATCAGCAGCTGCTGTGGATTGGGCATAAACCCGGCGTTCAGGGGCGTCTGAGCGCGCTGGAAAATCTGCGTTTTTTCCACCCTGACGGCGACGAGGTACATTGCATTGAGGCGCTTGAGCAGGCCGGGCTGGCGGGGTTTGAGGATGTACAGGTGCAGCAGCTTTCGGCCGGTCAGGCGCGGCGTGTCGCCCTCGCGCGTTTATGGCTAAGCCGCGCAGCACTCTGGGTGCTCGACGAACCCTTCACCGCCATTGATGCCTGCGGGGTGGCATCAATGACCCGGCGTATGGAACAGCATGTTGCACTGGGCGGCGCCATCATTCTTACTACCCATCAACTACTTAACGTGCCTGACGTCAACGTGCGCCGTATTGCGCTTGTCGGCGGGGAGCGTGCTTTATGATGTGGCGAGTCTTTCGTAAAGAGCTACGCATCGCGTTTCGCCACGTTGCGGACATGGCGAACCCTCTGTGGTTTTTCCTGATTGTTATCACCCTCTTCCCCCTGAGTATTGGACCCGAGCCACTGCTGCTGGCGCGCATTTCTTCGGGAGTTATCTGGGTCGCTGCGCTGCTGGCCTCGCTGTTAGCGCTGGACAGGCTGTTTCGTGACGACCTGCAGGACGGCAGCCTTGAACAGTTGCTGCTGTTGCCGCTGCCGCTACCTGCGGTGGTGCTGGCGAGAATCCTCGCGCACTGGATGGTGACAGGACTGCCATTGCTGCTGCTTTCCCCTCTGGCGGCGCTGCTGCTGGGGATGGATGTCTACGGCTGGCAGGTTATGGCGCTGACGTTACTGCTTGGCACACCCACCCTGAGCTTTTTAGGCGCTCCAGGCGTTGCGCTGACGGTGGGGCTTAAAAAGGGCGGCGTTTTGCTGAGCGTGCTGGTGTTGCCGCTCACCATCCCCTTACTTATTTTTGCGACGGCGGCAATGGATGCGGCATCGCTGCATCTGCCGGTTCAGGGATATTTTGCTGTTCTGGGAGCAATGCTTGTGGGTAGCGCGACCCTGAGTCCTTTTATGACGGCGGCTGCCCTGCGTATCAGTATGCAGTAAGCCGGGTCTTAACCGATATCTGACTGTGATGTGACGGATTATGTGGAAAACTCTTCATCAATGGGCTCTGCCCCCACGGCTTTACCAGCTCTGTGGTCGCGCCATTCCCTGGCTTGCGGCGGCAAGCGTTATCGTTCTGGCGACAGGATGGATCTGGGGCTTTGGTTTTGCCCCGGTGGATGCGCAGCAGGGGCAAAGCTACCGCATTATCTATCTGCATGTGCCTGCAGCTATTTGGTCTATGGGGATCTACGCCTCGATGGCGGTTGCCGCATTTATTGGCCTGGTGTGGCAGATAAAAACCGCCAACCTTGCCGTGGCGGCAATGGCCCCCGTCGGTGCGGTCTACACCTTTATTGCGCTGACAACCGGTGCGGCATGGGGAAAACCGATGTGGGGCGCATGGTGGGTCTGGGATGCCCGGCTCACCTCTGAGCTGGTGCTGCTGTTCCTCTATATTGGGGCCATTGCACTGTGGTGCGCGTTTGACGATCGTCGCCTGGCCGGGCGGGCGATGGGCATTCTGGTGCTGGTTGGGGTGATCAATCTCCCCATCATTCACTACTCCGTTGAGTGGTGGAATACCCTGCATCAGGGCTCAACACGCATGCAGCAAAGTATTGACCCGGCGATGCGCAGCCCGCTGCGCTGGGCGATTGTCGGCTTCTTCCTGCTTTTTATCACCCTGACGCTTGCCCGCATGCGCAATCTGCTGTTGCTGCTGGAACGCCGTCGCCCGTGGGTGCGAGAGATGCTCAATCTGCGAGGTGAGGGATGATGATGAGCGCGTTTTCCTCCTGGTCGGCATTTTTCGCCATGGGCGGCTATGCCTTTTTTGTCTGGCTGGCGGTGGCGTTTACCCTCATACCGTTGGTGTGCCTTGTGGTGCATATCAAGCTGCAACGGCGCACGCTCTTGCGTGAAATTCGCCGAATTGAGTCACGGGAAATCCGCTTGCGTCGCAGGGAGGCGCAATGAATCTTCGCCGCAAAAACCGTCTGTGGATGGCCAGTTTGTTGCTGGTGGGGCTGGGCGTCACCTTCGCGCTGGTGCTTTACGCGTTACGCGCCAATATCGATCTCTTCTATACCCCAGGTGAAATTCTCTACGGTAAAGAGCAGACGCAGGAGATCCCCGCGCCGGGCCAGCGTTTGCGCTGCGGCGGCATGGTGATGCCGGGCAGCGTCAAACGGGATGCTGACTCGCTGAAGGTGACGTTCAGCATGTATGACGCCCGTGGCGTCGTTGACGTCAGCTACGAAGGGATCCTCCCGGATCTGTTCCGTGAAGGGCAGGGCGTGGTGGTGCAGGGGCGGCTGGAAAACGGCAACCATATTGTCGCGCAGGAAGTTCTGGCGAAGCATGATGAAAACTACACCCCCCCGGAGGTCAGTAAAGCGATGGAGCGCAACCATCACCAGCCGGTAACGGGTGAGAAGGAAAATGCGTCATGATGCCGGAGACTGGCAACGCGCTGCTCTGTCTGGCGCTTGGTGCGGCGCTCTTACTGTCATTCTACCCGTTGTTGGGCGTCGCGCGCGGCGATGCCCGGCTGATGGCCTCCTCGCGCCCGTTCGCCTGGCTGCTTTTTTTACTGGTGTCGGGGGCTTTTCTGCTGCTGGTTAACGCCTTTGTGATCAACGACTTTAGTATGGCCTATGTTGCCAGTAACTCGAATACCCAGCTGCCGTTGGGCTATCGGATTGCTGCAACATGGGGGGCGCATGAAGGCTCACTCCTGCTCTGGATGCTGTTGATGAGCGGCTGGATATTTGCGCTGGCGCTGTTTAGTGGCAACATGCCGCTGGATTTTGTGGCGCGGGCGCTGTCGGTGATGGGGATGGTGAGCACCGGCTTCCTGCTGTTCATCCTCTTTACCTCTAATCCGTTTCGCCGGACGCTGCCGGATTTCCCGATCGAAGGGCGGGATTTAAATCCGCTGTTGCAGGATATCGGACTTATTTTTCATCCCCCGCTGCTCTACATGGGGTATGTCGGTTTCTCCGTCGCCTTTGCGTTTGCCATCGCGGCGCTGATGAGTGGCAGGCTGGACAGCGAGATGGCCCGGTATTCGCGCCCCTGGACGCTGGCCGCCTGGATATTCCTCACCCTTGGCATCGTGCTGGGCTCGGCCTGGGCTTACTACGAGCTGGGCTGGGGAGGCTGGTGGTTCTGGGACCCGGTAGAAAATGCATCTTTGATGCCCTGGCTGGTGGGGACAGCATTAATGCACTCTCTGGCGGTGACTGAGCAACGCGCCAGTTTCAAAGTCTGGACGCTGCTACTCTCCATTTGCGCGTTTTCCCTCTGCCTGCTGGGTACCTTCCTGGTGCGATCCGGGGTGCTGGTGTCGGTTCACGCATTCGCCTCAGATCCGGCGCGCGGGATGTTTATCCTCACTTTCATGGTGGCGGTTATCGGCGGATCGCTACTGCTGTTCGCTCTGCGCGGCCATCGCATCCGATCGCGGGTCAATAATGCCCTCTGGTCGCGGGAGTCCTTTCTGCTGGCTAACAACGTTCTGCTGTTTGCCGGCATGCTGGTCGTGCTGCTTGGCACGCTGCTGCCGCTGGTGCACAGGCAGCTCGGAATGGGCAGTATTTCAATTGGCGAGCCCTTTTTTAACCTGCTGTTTAGCGTGCTGATGGCCCCATTTGCCCTCCTGCTCGGCATCGCGCCGCACGTTCGCTGGGGAAGGGACCGGCCAGCAAATATCAAAAAATGGCTGTGGGTAAGCCTCCTGAGCACGCTGCTGCTCTCCGGCTTTTTACCCTGGTATTTCCAGGATCGTATTGTGGCAATGACCGCGGTCGGTCTGGCGATGGCGGTCTGGATAATCGTGCTGTCGCTGCTGGAAGTGCGGCTGCGTTTACGCCGCAAGCTGCCGTTGCCGCTGAGCTACTGGGGAATGGTGGTTGCCCATCTCGGGGTGGCGGTGATGGTGGTGGGGATTGCCTTTAGCCAGAATTACAGCATCGAGCGCGACGTGCGCATGACGGCGGGCGACAGCGTCAACATTCGCCAGTATACCTTTACCTTCCGTGAGGTTCAGGAGCTGAACGGACCGAACTACCGGGGCGGGGTGGCGAGGATTGATATCACTCGTGACGGTAAGCCGGAGGCCAGGCTGTATGCGGAAAAACGTTTCTACAACAGCAGTCGCGCCATGATGACCGAAGCGGCGATTGACGCTGGCGTAACCCGCGATTTGTATGCCGCGTTGGGTGAAGAACTGGCGCCAGGCGCGTGGGCGGTTCGACTGTACTACAAACCTTTTGTGCGCTGGATCTGGGCCGGTGGGATCCTGATGGCGCTCGGCGGCCTGTTAAGCCTGCTGGATGGACGCTACCGGGCGCGTCAGTCGCGACAGGAGGTTTCTGCATGAAACGTCCTCTTCTGCTGATCCCTTTTGTGCTGTTTCTGGTGATTGCCGCCGTCCTGCTCTGGCAGCTGGCGCGCAATGCCCAGGGGGAGGATCCGCACGCCCTTGAGTCTGCGCTTACCGGCAAGCCGTTGCCTGCTTTTCAGCTCCCGGCGCTGGATGACCCTGCCCGGCACTATTCGGCTGCTGATTTAACCCAGGGCAAACCGGTGTTGCTCAACGTCTGGGCGACCTGGTGCCCGACCTGTCGCGCCGAGCATCAGTATCTGAACTCGCTTGCCGCCCAGGGCGTGCGGGTAGTGGGCATGAACTACAAAGATGATCGACAAAAAGCCATCGACTGGCTGAAGGCGCTGGGCAACCCCTATGTGATTAGCCTGTTTGATGGCGACGGCATGCTGGGGTTGGATCTGGGGGTATACGGTGCGCCGGAAACCTTCCTGATCGACGCAAAAGGCATCATTCGCTACCGACATGCCGGCGATCTGAATCCCCGCGTCTGGGAGCAGGAGCTCAAACCGCTCTGGGAACGCTACAGCAAGGAGGTGCAACAATGAGAGTGCTTTTTGCCATCTTCGGCCTGCTTATCGCGATGTCGACCTGCGCCTCAACGGATCTGTTTGCTTTTCGTGATGAAGCCCAGGAGCAGCAGTTTCGTCAGCTGACGGCGGAGCTGCGCTGTCCGAAATGCCAGAACAACAGCATCGCCGACTCGAATGCGATGATTGCCACCGATATGCGCCAGAAGGTGTTCGAGCTCATGCAGCAGGGCAGGAGTAAAGCGGAAATCGTCGACTATATGGTCGCGCGATATGGCAATTTCGTGACCTACGATCCGCCATTAACTCCGCTGACAATGCTGCTGTGGTTATCCCCGCTGGCGGTGATTGTGGCAGGAGGCGGGGTTATCGTTGCGCGATCCCGTCGCAGGCAACGCTTTTCAGAGCCTGTACCGGTGGAGCCCTCCGTCGTCTCTTCTGAGCCAGGTCATCCATGGCTGCTGCTGCCCGGCGTTGTGATTGCGCTTGCGGGCAGTGCCGTCTGTTACATCCTTGTGGGCGGATACACCCAGTTGCGCGACTGGCAGCAGGTGAAAGCCGAAACGCCAGCGCTGCTTGAGCGGGCGCTAACCCCGGATGCCAGAGCGCTGGATCGGGAAGAGATGGCGCGGCTCAGGCTGGGACTGCGTTCACGCCTGCAACAGGATCCTGAAAACGTTGAAGGCTGGGTGATGTTAGGCAGGGTAGGCATCGCTCTGGGAGAGGCGGAGACCGCCATTCAGGCATTTGGCCGCGCGTATGCGCAGGCGCCGGATAATACCGAGGAGGCCCTGGCCTGGGCCGAGGCGCTGACCCGTTCTTCCGACCCGGAAGATACGCAGCAGGGCAGCGACCTGTTACGTCAGTTGATTAACCACGATCGCACCAACGTGCGGGCGCTCAGCCTCTTTGCCTTCAACGCCTTTGAACAGCAGCGCTACGAGGAGGCGATAGCGGCCTGGCAAAACATGCTCAGGCTGTTGCCGGAAAAAGATACGCGCCGTGAGGTGATCGAGCGCAGCATTGCGCAGGCGGCGGCATTACAGCTCAAAGGGTCATAACACCCTGGGGGCTACAGGCCCCGCTTTTGCAGAAAAAGAATGACGGCTGCCATACGCGAACGGACATCGAGTTTGCGCAGAATATTGCGAATGTGCACCTTGGTGGTTTGTTCGGTGATCGCCAGCGCTATGGCGATCTGCTTATTCGACAGGCCGTGGGCCAGTTCGTGCAGCACGTCCAGTTCGCGCCCGGTCAACTGGTCAAAGGGATCGCTGGCGTCACCGCCCGGTCTGCGTTCCCTCAGATACTGCTCAACGCTCTCGCTGAAAACATCTTTCCCGGCGGCTCCGGTACGCAGCTGCGCCAGCAGAGTTTCGGGATCGCTGTCTTTTAAGGAAGGTGCGATTTAATCGTCAGTTATGAGAACATAAGGCTTTCTTTGCCATAGATTTTTCACGATGCCC
>NZ_CBFFRJ010000082.1:0-23627 GCF_965644225.1 Phytobacter sp. V91
TCAAACACGGTAGCAGTGTACCCGCCTGGTGGCGGGTAACTGAAGTGACTTTAAACATACAAGGGTTGGGGTGAGGGCATCAGGCCGCACAAGATTATTTCAATGTACAGTCACCGCACTGCTGGACATCCGGCAGGCGGTAACGCTGGCAGCAGGTACGCCTGACTAGTAAGCCTTCGCGAGTGACAACCGTTCGCCATAACGGGTTATCGTTGCCGTTACTGAGCTGTTTTTCGAAGAAACAGAACTGGCGCAGCGCAGCGACGCGGTTTTCACCGAGCAGCGGTATCATCTCTCCCAGACACCAGTTGATCAGATACCCAGTGTTGCTCCAGATAAGCTTCGCGTTGATCTCACCAGTGGCTGACAGCGCCTCGACGACCGGCAACATAGCCTGGCTTATCAGGGCTTCAATACGCGAAGAATCACCCTGAGTCGATAAGGCATCATCCTGTCTGACATCCAGCCAGAAGCAGGCCGCACGGCCTGTCTCGTGAAACAACACGTGCAGATGCTCAGGAGATAAATCCAGAGCCTGCTTCTGCGTTAACAGTGCCAGCAGCAGCGGGGGAACCATCAGACCGAGGTACCACTGGGCCCAGAGTGAAAGCAGCGGCTTTCCTTCATAGGGCAGCGTCGGCTGTTTTTGGTAGATATGAGCCGCGTAGATTTCCCGTAGTTCCAGCAGTCGTGCAGGTCGCATCCATTCGGCGAGGGTCACTGCTTCCCGTGGTGCAAGTTCATTGAGCTTGATGAACTCAAGAAGATGAGGACGCAGCCGGGTAAGCGTGTCACGCACGGCATTGGCCAGGGCGTCAGTGTCGCTGACATGCCGGACGCGTCGGATGACGAATTCATTTAGCGGAGCGCAACGATAAGCCATAGTGCAGGATAGATGGAAATCTAAATGATAATGATTGCCAATCCTAGCCAGAGGTAAAATCGATAGCAAGATGTTTATGGTAAAGAAGGCGGGCGGGGGTCAGGCTATCTGCAAATCACCACTGACCAGAATGCTGTTGCGTCCCAGATTCTTGGCTTCGTAGAGCGCTTTATCCGCTTTAGTGAGCGCCTCTTCAATATCACCATCTTCAAGCGGCGCAATACCGATGCTGATCGTGACGTTAGTGGCGACGCTTTCGTTGAACATATGCGGGATATCAAGATCGTAGACCTGCTGGCGAATGCGTTCTGCGGCAATGCGGGCGCGCTCCAGATCCACGCTGTTGAGTAAAACCATAAACTCCTCGCCGCCGAAACGGGCAACAAGGTCACGGGAACGCACCGCGTCACGGATCGCCGCCGAAACACGAATCAGCGCCTGGTCGCCCATCATATGGCCGTAGTGATCGTTGTAGGCTTTGAAGTGGTCAATATCCAGCAGCAGAACAAATCGTGTGCCGTCATCCAGCGCCAGCAGGTTGGTCAGCTTATGCTGCAACCCACGGCGATTGTACAGCCCGGTGAGAGGGTCGAGCATACTCAGGTCATTAAGGGTTTTACGTTCCTGGATCAGGCGATACATCAGCGCCTGAGAGAAATTGTCATTCCGCTTTTGGATCACATACTGAATGGAAATACCAATCAACGGCAGCATGAAGGCGTAGAACAGTCGAATCGATATTTCACCGGTGCTTAACCAAAGGCAGGCCACAAAGGTGGGGAAAGAGTGCAACACAAACGCAATGATATTATTGGAAAAAGCGAGCGCGCCAATAAATAAAACACTTAATAGGGCTATCAGCAGATAACCAGAATCATCAGCGTTTATTACCCTTGTTTTAATAATGATATGCCATGCCCAACAACAACCGAATAAAAATGATATCAGCGTAATATTTAATTTTTTCTTCGAATATTTCCACTGGTATAGCATGACAAGCACGCTGGCGCTGAGAATCAGGCACAGTGGCAGGGTGAGCCCACGGATACCGCTAAGCGGCAGGGCTATCGTAAACAGGGCTGAGATGGCATTGAGTAGCAAGAAGAGTCGAAGGGATAATCGATATTTCTTTTTGCAGAGTGATTGCCAGGATTGTGCTGTCATATATATAAAAAATCGTTATTAATCTGCAATGTATAATTTAACTGGTTGCCAAAGATTAAAAATAACGCGCGGAAAGTTTATCGCGAAAAAGTGTAATTGTTTAGATTTAATTAAGTGACGCTTAATTTATCACCTTCATGAATGTCTGTCACCTGAAGATGAGTAAAGTTCATACCGCTTTTGGTGCTGATGCTGACAAATGATAAAGTATGTCATATGATATTGGTTATCATTATCAATGCGAGAGGCAAAATCATGTTACAACGCGCGTTGGGGAGTGGATGGGCCATCCTGTTACCGGGCATTGTCGTCGCTGTAATGGCTTTTGCCGATCTCCCTTTAGATGCCTGGCGCGTGGTGATCGTTATCGGCTTACTGCTGACTCCCGCCATGCTCTACCATAAGCGTCTGCGCCATTTCATACTCTTGCCGTCCGGCGTTGCATTGGTCGGTGGGATCATTATGGCGATGCTGAATGTAAAAATGATGATGTAGCGAAAGGTGATACTAAAGAGGGACTACCTGGGGATAAGATATTTGGTGCGAGGGGGGGGACTCGAACCCCCACATCCTAAGGACACTAACACCTGAAGCTAGCGCGTCTACCAATTCCGCCACCTTCGCACAACTATCTTATATCTTGCTTTGTCTGATATCGCCTCGTTGGTGCGAGGGGGGGGACTCGAACCCCCACATCCGAAGGACACTAACACCTGAAGCTAGCGCGTCTACCAATTCCGCCACCTTCGCCCAGTGCGAGCAATATCATTTTGTGGATGATGGTGCGAGGGGGGGGACTCGAACCCCCACATCCAAAGGACACTAACACCTGAAGCTAGCGCGTCTACCAATTCCGCCACCTTCGCATTCCATCGATACAATAAGTATCGTTACCACGGAGGCGCATTCTAGATGTTTTCTGGTTTTCGTCAACAGTTAATTGCAGGTCGCTTTTTCAACTGATGTAAAAAAACGCAGCGCGGATCGGGGAGCAAATGCCCGGTAAATCAGTGATTACCGGGCAGAGGAGAATTAACGTTTGGCCTGGCGGGTCATCACAGTGCGGTAGACTTTGAAACGGCCGGTCTGCGCGATAACTTCATGGAAACCAAACATCTCATCCAGCACGGCTGGATACGGCAGGAAGGCGTTGGCGACGATACGCAATTCACCACCGCTGTTCAGATGGCGAACCGCGCCACGAATCAGCATTTGTGTCGCTTCAAGGCTGGTTTGCAACCCATCATGGAACGGCGGATTGGAAATAATCATATCGAAACGACCGGTGACGTCAGAGAAAACGTTACTGGCGAAGACGTCGCCTTCCAGGCCGTTGGCGGCGAGGGTCGCTTTACTGGCTTCAATCGCTGGTGCTGAGACATCGCACAATGTCAGACGTACCTTAGGTGAATGGCTGGCGAGCACCGTTGCCAGAACCCCTGCGCCACAACCGACATCGAGCACTTTGCCCTTGGTGTGGGGAGTAAAGGTTGACAGCAATAACTGGCTTCCGACGTCCAGTCCGTCACGGCTGAAAACGCCAGGCAAGGTTTTGATGGTAAGCCCATCAAGCTGGTAGTCGTTCCAGAAGCCCTGCGCATCGAAGTTTGGCTGCTTTTCCAGGCGACCATGGTAAAGCCCGCAACGGCGAGCGCTGTCCACTTTATTCAACGGCGCGAACTCTGCCAGCATCTGTTCCGCACTGCGAACGCCGCTGCGATTTTCACCGACGACAAAAATGTCCGTACCCACCGGTAGCAAAGAGAGCAGATTCATCAGTTGGTACTGGGCTTCTGGCTTATTTTTCGGCCAGTAATAGACAAGCGTATCGCTGTCGCCAACCGAGGACTGTTCCAGCGTCAGACCAAAGACGGCATCATCACCCATCTGGCGGCTGAGTGTTTGCCACTGATGGTATTGCTGGGTCCAGGCACGACTATGGGCCGTGTCGAGTCTTCCAGGCAGGTCGTCCTGTAGATCACCGGCAAACAGAATGCGGCTTTGTTCGAAATCATCACTGTGGCGCAGCAAGACTTCACTTGCCGGGGTTAAAGCAGACATGGAGGGTTCCTCATTAAACTCAGGCGGGGATTATACACGTTATCCTTCACGCTGCCTCTTTGTTGACGGCGTCTTCGTACCCTGGTCACTTACTTGTGTAAGCTCCCAGGGATACTCATTCTTGTCGCCGCGATGCATCACGAATGATTTAGTGTATGCACGTTATCCTTCCTGCTGCCTCTTTGGCTGATGGCGAATATTCGACGAGTTTGCTATATTTGCGCGCCTGACAGACAGGAGTTTTCGCTATGACTACCCGACGCGACTGGCAATTACAACAACTGGGGGTCACCCAGTGGTCCCTGCGTCGTCCGATGGCGTTACAGGGGGAAATCGCTGTTTCTCTTCCGGCGCATATTCGTCTGGTGATGGTTTCTTCTGAACTGCCCACGTTAGCTGACCCACTAATAAACGATGTACTGCGAGCGTTGGCGCTGAGTGCCGATCAGGTCCTGCAACTGACGGAGGATCGCGTGGCGATGCTGCCAGCCGAAAGCGTCTGTAATAGCTGGCGACTGGGTATCGAGCAACCCTTGCCGCTGGTGGGGGCGCAGGTTGCGTCACCGGCTTTTGACGAACTTCGGGTTAACCCGGTGGCACGTGCCGCGTTATGGCAACAAATCTGTGACTATGAACATGATTTCTTCCCTCACCACGGCTGATTTAGCCCGTGCGTATGACATTGAGACCCGGGCCCATGCGTTTCCCTGGAGTGAGAAAACCTTTGCGACCAATCAGGGCGAACGTTACCTCAATTTCCGTTTGATGGCTGGGGATGTCATGGCCGCGTTTGCCATTACCCAGGTTGTGCTGGATGAGGCGACACTGTTTAACATCGCGGTTGATCCGGCCTGGCAACGTCAGGGGGTTGGCAGACAACTGCTGGAGCATTTAATCAGCGAGCTGGAAAAGCGTGATGTATTGACGCTGTGGCTTGAGGTCAGAGCCTCGAACCATGCCGCGATTGCGCTGTACGAAAGTCTGGGATTTAACGAGGCGACAATCCGCCGCAACTACTACCCCACAGCGAATGGACGTGAAGACGCCATCATTATGGCGCTGCCAATTTAAACCACGAAAGGTGATGATGTAATGAGATGGGAATGGATATTCTTTGATGCTGACGAAACGCTGTTTACGTTCGATGCTTTCGGTGGCTTACAGCGAATGTTTCTTGACTATAGCGTGACATTCACCCGCGATGATTTTGATGATTATCAGGCGATTAATAAACCGTTATGGGTTGATTACCAGAACGGATCCATCAACGCGTTGCAGCTTCAGCATCAACGTTTTCAGGGTTGGGCTGAACGTCTTAATGTGGCCCCTGGTGATTTGAATAACGCGTTCCTGAATGCAATGGCGGAGATCTGTTCGCCTCTGCCGGGCGCGCAATCTTTGCTCAGTGCGTTAAAAGGGAAGGTTAAGCTTGGTATCATCACCAACGGCTTTACCGCGTTGCAGCAGATCCGTCTGGAACGCACCGGTTTTCGCGACTATTTTGATTTATTGGTTATCTCCGAGCAGGTTGGGGTAGCAAAGCCCGATCCGCGTATTTTCAATTACGCGCTGGAGCAGGCACAAAACCCCGATCCTTCCCGCGTGCTGATGGTCGGCGATACCGCCGAGTCAGATATACTGGGTGGGATGAATTCAGGCCTTTCCACCTGCTGGCTCAATGCTCACGATCGTGTCCTGCCGGAGGGAATCAACCCGACCTGGACCGTAACATCGTTAACCGAACTGGAGTCACTCCTGTGTAAACATTGATTGTCTGCACTCAGTCGTTGAGTACAATAGCCGCATTTTTCGTATCTCCTGGCCGTGGCGATTGCCGCGCCTTTACACAGAAGAAATTCATTATGACGTTGTCTCCTTATTTACAAGAGGTAGCGAAGCGCCGAACGTTCGCCATTATCTCTCACCCGGATGCCGGTAAAACCACGATCACCGAGAAGGTGTTATTGTTCGGACAGGCTATCCAGACTGCCGGTACGGTAAAAGGCCGTGGCTCCAGCCAGCATGCAAAATCCGACTGGATGGAGATGGAAAAGCAGCGTGGTATCTCTATCACCACCTCCGTGATGCAGTTCCCGTATCATGAGTGCCTGGTTAACCTGCTGGACACCCCCGGGCACGAAGACTTTTCCGAAGATACCTACCGCACGCTGACGGCGGTGGACTGCTGTTTAATGGTGATTGATGCGGCGAAAGGTGTCGAAGACCGTACCCGTAAGTTGATGGAAGTCACGCGTCTGCGTGATACGCCGATCATCACCTTTATGAACAAACTTGACCGTGATATCCGCGATCCGATGGAACTGCTCGATGAAGTGGAAAATGAGCTGAAAATCGGTTGTGCGCCCATCACCTGGCCGATTGGCTGCGGCAAATTGTTCAAAGGTGTTTACCACCTTTATAAAGATGAAACTTACCTGTATCAGACCGGTAAAGGCCACACTATCCAGGAAGTACGCATTGTGAAGGGGCTGAACAACCCGGATCTGGATGCCGCCGTCGGTGATGATCTGGCGCAGCAGTTGCGTGACGAGCTGGAGCTGGTGCAGGGAGCTTCGAACGAATTCGATCATGAGCTGTTCCTGGCCGGTGAAATTACCCCGGTCTTCTTCGGTACGGCGCTGGGTAACTTCGGTGTTGACCATATGCTGGACGGTCTGGTTGAGTGGGCGCCTGCGCCGATGCCACGGGCAACGGATAGCCGCGAAGTGACGGCTGACGAAGAGAAGTTCACTGGCTTCGTCTTTAAAATTCAGGCCAACATGGACCCGAAACACCGTGACCGCGTCGCTTTCCTGCGTGTGGTGTCCGGTAAGTATGAGAAAGGCATGAAGCTGCGCCAGGTGCGTCTGGGTAAAGACGTGGTTATTTCTGATGCGCTGACCTTTATGGCGGGCGACCGTTCACATGTTGAAGAAGCCTTCCCTGGCGACATCATTGGTCTGCACAACCACGGTACTATTCAGATTGGCGACACCTTTACTCAGGGTGAGATGATGAAGTTCACCGGTATCCCGAACTTCGCCCCGGAACTGTTCCGTCGTATTCGCCTGCGCGATCCGCTGAAGCAAAAACAGCTGCTCAAAGGTCTGGTACAGCTTTCCGAAGAGGGGGCAGTACAGGTCTTCCGCCCAATTGCGAACAACGATCTGATAGTTGGCGCGGTCGGTGTGTTGCAGTTCGATGTGGTGGTTTCACGACTCAAAAGTGAGTACAACGTTGAAGCCGTCTACGAATCTGTCAACGTCGCAACGGCGCGTTGGGTGGAATGCAATGACGTGAAGAAATTCGAAGAGTTCAAGCGTAAGAATGAGATCCAACTTGCGCTGGATGGCGGCGATAATCTGACCTATATTGCCCCGACCATGGTGAACCTGAACCTGGCCCGTGAACGTTATCCTGACGTCCAGTTCCATCAGACCCGCGAACACTAATCTCCTCTGCGGAGCGCGGCACACGCCGTGCTCCGTCACTTAACCTGTCTTATTAGCCTCTTGCGGAAAGTTCTTAAATAGCCGCGATCACGCCTGTAATGCTCGTTTTTTAATCAATTCAGCAAGCGTTTTTACTATTGTTGGCTATATTTAACAAAGTGATGACATTTTTGGTGGTTAATAATCCTACATATCCAGTTGATAGTGGATTTTTAATTACTGAAAAAATCATAACTTAGTATTAATGACTGAAAAAGAGACGTGTGCCAGGCGGGAAAACGGTATGGAACCCTGTCCATGACCTGGGCACGGACTCGATATTTGGTGATGTCACCAGGGAAGTAACAGCGGCCTTTTTGCTGCTGAAAGCCCAAATCGTGGGTAAACCAACAGGAACAGACTGATGACTATGACAAGACTGAAGATTTCTAAAACTCTGCTGGCCGTTGCGCTGGGTGCCACTCTGGCAAGTGGATCCGCTTTGGCGGAAAACACCACCCTGGATAAAGCACAGAATGCGGCTAACAACGCAGGGCAAAAAATCGATAGCTCTATGAATAAAGTCGGTAATTTCATGGATGACAGTGCCATCACCGCCAAAGTTAAAGCGGCGCTGGTCGATCACGAAGAAATTAAAAGCACGGATATTTCAGTGAAAACGGAGAAAAAGGTGGTGACGCTGAGCGGCTTTGTTGAGAGCCAGGCGCAGGCCAATCTGGCGGTCGATACCGCGAAAGGTATCGAAGGCGTCTCGTCAGTGAGTGACAAATTGCACGTGCGTGACAGTCAGTCTTCGACGGTTAAAGGCTATACCGGTGACACCGCCACCACCAGTGAAATCAAAGCAAAACTGCTCGCCGATGACCTCGTCCCTTCCCGTAAGGTGAAAGTGGAGACTACCGATGGTGTCGTGCAGCTGTCCGGTACGGTTGACTCGCAGGCCCAAATTGAACGGGCCGAGAGTATCGCCAAAGCCGTTGATGGCGTCAAAAGTGTCAAAAACGATCTTCAGGCAAAGTAACAATCCCTGAAAACGTGCAGCCCCGATGATTTCGGGAAGAAGGGGCTGTACGCACCTGGGAAATATTGCCCGTGAGCATCCTGAGCGCTCACGACAAGCGGTCGACATTAACTATGGTAAAGAAGGAGAGTCTTATGTTTCGTTGGGGCATCATATTTCTGGTTATCGCGTTAATTGCCGCCGCTCTGGGCTTTGGTAGTCTGGCGGGGACGGCAGCTGGCGCTGCGAAAATCGTCTTTGTCGTCGGTATCATCCTGTTCCTGATCAGCCTGTTTATGGGACGCCGGCGTCCATAGCGATATCCCGTGCTGCTCAACAAATTACCAGGCCAGTCCATGTGACTGGCTTTTATCGTTTCAGGGAATGGCACAGATTGGTAAGGGGCAGAGAGTTTCTATGGATAATAAAATGCGCTACTTTGGCTTAATGACTAAAAAGTAAAAACAGGAAGGCAGGGTGGGGCAGCATATTCCCGTGACGCCTGGCAATATCGCGCCATTGGCGTTAAAACCATTTCGTGCAGGCCGCATCGCGCTGGTGTGTGAAGGCGGCGGCCAGCGAGGTATTTTTACTGCCGGTGTTCTGGACGAATTTATGCGCGCCGAATTCGATCCTTTCGAGCTTTATCTCGGCACCTCCGCCGGGGCGCAGAATCTCTCTGCCTTTGTCTGTAACCAGCCGGGCTATGCCCGCAAAGTGATCATGCGTTACACCACCTCCCGTGACTTTTTTGATCCGGTGCGTTTTGTGCGGGGCGGTAATCTGATCGATCTCGACTGGCTTGTGGAGTCCACTGCCAGCCAAATGCCGCTGGCAATGGATTACGCGGCCCGTGGTTTTGACGCTGGAAAATCCTTTCTCATGGCTGCCTGTCGGCAGGATGATTACAGCGCAGAATACTTTTCCCCCCAGCATGACAACTGGCTGGATCTGATCCGTGCCTCCAGTGCGATCCCCGGATTCTATCGTGCTGGCGTCACCCTTAATGGCGTTAACTACCTTGATGGCGGCGTCAGTGCTGCCATCCCGGTGCAGGAGGCGGCAAAAAGGGGGGCGAAGACGATCGTCGTGGTACGCACTGTTCCTTCGCAAATGTATTACACGCCGCAATGGTTTAAGCGTATGGAGCGCTGGCTGGGGGAAAGCAGTTTGCAGCCGCTGATCAATCTGGTCCAGCACCATGAGAAAACCTATGCCGCCACGCAGAAATTTATCGATACGCCGCCGGGGAAACTGCGCATTATCGAAATTTATCCCCCGAAGCTGTTGAACAGTATGGCGCTGGGTAGCCGCTTACCGGCGCTGCGCGAAGACTACAAACTGGGCAGACTTTGCGGACGCTATTTCCTCGCAACGGTAGGTAAATTGCTGGTGACAACCCCGCCGCTGGCTCGCCATCGTTCGATTGTTACACCCTCCACGACCCTTGTTATGCCGCCCACAGCGGTGGCCAACGATACACTCGATACCTCGTTGACGAGTGCCGTACAGGCTAACGACCTGCCGTTTAACGATGAGGATACCGCGTGACTTTCCGCTTTATCGATACCCATTGCCACTTTGATTTTCCCCCGTTTCAGGATGATGAAGCCGCCAGCCTTGCCCGCGCGGCGGCGATGGGGGTTGAGCGTATTATTGTACCGTCCATTGGCTCTCAGTATTTTGCCCGGGTGGTCGCCCTCAGCAGAAGCTGGCCCGCCCTGTACGGCGCACTGGGCTTGCATCCGATTGTGATTGAAGAACACACCGCTGACTGCCTTGACCAGCTTGAGGAACAGCTCGCCAGGAGGGAGGCCAAAGTGGTTGCCGTCGGTGAAATTGGCCTCGATTTGTACCGTGAAAATCCACAGATTGAACGGCAGGAAGCGGTGCTTGAGGCGCAGCTTAAGCTGGCAAAACGCTTTGATTTACCGGTGATTCTGCACTCAAGGCGCACACACGATAAGCTGGCGATGCATTTAAAGCGCCACAACTTACCGCGAACCGGCGTGGTGCATGGCTTTGCCGGAAGTTTACAGCAGGCGCAACGCTTTATTGGTCTGGGATATTGCATTGGCGTAGGGGGAACCATCACTTATCCACGGGCCAGTAAGACCCGCGAGGTAATGGCGCAGTTGCCGCTGGATTCACTGCTGCTGGAAACCGATGCCCCGGATATGCCCTTAAATGGCTTTCAGGGTCAACCTAACCGTCCTGAACAGGCGGCCCGTGTTTTTCAGACGCTGTGCGAACTGCGCCCGGAACCGCCGGAGGTCATCGCGCAGGCGTTGCTGGATAATACCCGGCGCCTGTTCGCCTTAGAGGTATAAGGCGGGTAGGATCACCTTTTTTACTCCCCGAATGTTAAGCGCCTGCGCCAGGGGCTCAACATCCTGCGCCGTTGCGCTACGCCAGCGCTTTGCCTCGCCGTAGACGCCATGGGCATGGAAGGCATTGAGTCTGACGGGGATATCCCCCAGCGTCTGAATAAACGCCGCCAGCGCATCAATGTGCTGCAGGTAATCGCAATGTTCGGGGATAACCAGCAGACGTAGCTCCGTCAGTTTCTGCTGTTCTGCAAGTAGACGCAGGCTGGCTTTCACCTGAGTATTGTCGCGGCCAGTCAGAAAGCGGTGCAGTCCGCTGTCCCAGGCTTTCAGGTCGATCATTGCCCCGTCGCAAAGCGGCATCAGTTTTTGCCAGCCCGTCTCACTGAGCATGCCGTTGCTGTCCACAAGCTTTGTGAGGTGGCCCAGTGTCTTGCTGGTCTTCAGGGCGGTAAAGAGGGCGATCAGGAAGGGGAGTTGGGTGGTTGCTTCCCCGCCGCTGACCGTGATGCCTTCAATAAACATTGCCGCTTTTTGGATCTGCGCCAGCACCGCATCCAGGCTGAGTGTGAGCGCCATCGGCGTGGATTGTTGCGGGCAGAGCCGCAGGCAGGTGTCGCACTGCTGGCATGCGGCAGCCTCCCAGTTCACATTGCCGTTTGCCAGAGATAATGCGCCATGCGGGCAGGCCGGAACGCAGTGGGCGCAGTGATTACAACGACCGATAGTCCACGGATTATGGCAATTTTTACAGTTCAGATTGCAGCCCTGTAAAAACAGGGCCAGGCGACTGCCTGGCCCGTCAACACAGGAAAACGGAATGATTTTACTGACTAAAGCGCATCTGTTGTTCATGGCTGACCACGCGAGGCTGTCGTTCAAGGATGCGGGTATTACGTGCGGCCTCTTCCCCAAGCCAGGTGGTATTGGTACGCGAGCCCTCATCGCGGAATTTTTGCAGATCGGACAGACGCACCATATAGCCCGTCACCCGAACCAGGTCGTTACCGCTGACGTTGGCGGTGAACTCACGCATTCCTGCCTTAAACGCGCCAAGACACAGCTGTACCACGGCCTGGGGATTACGTTTCACCGTCTCATCGAGCGTGAGGATATCGCTGATACCGGAGGTGTAGCAGGCGTGGTGCGGGGCGACGGTTAACAGGTGAGTAATAGGATCGGGTTCGTCGCCGTAGGGCAGACGCGCGCCCGGCGTAGTGTCGGTATCTGAGCTAATGCCGGACTGGGCATGCAGCATCGCCCGATTCTTCCAGCCGTGCTTCACGGGGGTGTTTTCAACAAATTCGGCCAGCCGTTCGCTGATGGTATATGCCAGCGCATTGGCTTCCATATCCTTACCGTAGCGTAAGTTGAGGCCTGAGCGATCGCAGAGCAGGTTAACCGCTTCGGCCAGCCCGTACATACCAAACATCGGTGCAAAACGTTGCGGGTCAATCAGCCCTTCTTTGACCAGGAAGCTATGCTCAAAGAAGCCCGATTGCTGATACAGGAAATCACAACGCGCATTGATGACGGCCATCTGCTGCCGGCAGTAGTAAGGCAGGGTGTTATTGATAAAATCCTCAGCATCCTGACTGCGCTGCGCGATGGCTTTCAGATTCAGGCGCACCAGGGTGCTGCCGCCCCCTGCCAGCGGCAGTGAGTTGTAACAACTGACGATGCCATATCCACCTTTTGTGAAAATTTTATCATTTACCGGGCCGTTGGCGATATGGGGTTTGCTGCACTCACAGATATTTTTGCCGACCTCGAGTAGCAAATCATCCGGTGTAATTTGCGGGTCATAAATAAACGTCAGATTAGGCGCAACCTGCTTCAGTTCAGCATCTGCTCGTAAAATTGCGCGTGTGACTGGCGTATCAGCCGGGCCGATGTTGGCATGCATAAAAGCATCCGGCAGGGTTCTGTCCAGATAACGCCAGAAACGTTTTATTCGAATATCGATTTCTTCTTGTGTTAGAATTCTAACATATGGTTGCAGAATCACATCCAGTTGACCCAGATAGACGGGCATTGATGTGACGGAAGGAACATGGTGATAGAGGATTGTCAGCATCGACAGAGCATCGTCGAGATCTGTTGCGGCCTCCAGCTCCAGCCAGGCTGATCCATTGGCGAGAAACTTCGCATAATCCGGCAGCACGTAGCGTGGTTTATAAGGGGCATGGCCTTCGAACATATCGCAAATTGTCCCTTCTTCCAGTGCTGCTCGCGCGCTATCCGGTAGCGCAGGGTAGGGAAGATTATTCTCTGCCTCCAGCGCCAGAAAGTGACGTTTTTGCGCGGGAGTGAGCGCGGAACTGGTGACGATTTGCTGGCAGCGCGACAGGTGAGATGAATCAACAGATGTGGACATATTCGCTCCTCTTATTCCTTAAGTGGTGAGTGAAGTGTAGATAACCCACGACCAGCCCCTCTTGATCCATATGCGCTAAAGGGTCGGTAAACGGCTCTTTTAAGCATGAAAATTTGATGAATGTCTCATTATGGTTTTGCAAATATGAATTTCGTTTTCATTAACTGTGATGAGTGTCGATGTGTAACGACGGGTAAATGTTAGAATAATAACAGGCCCGAATTAAATCGGCGGTTGCCGACGGAGAAAGCTATGACTGATTTAACTGCAAGCAGCCTGCGTGCATTGAAATTGATGGACCTGACCACGCTGAATAACGATGACACCAATGAAAAAGTCATCGCCCTGTGCCATCAGGCGAAAACCCCGGTCGGGACGACCGCCGCGATTTGTATCTATCCACGTTTTATCCCGATTGCGCGTAAGACTCTCAATGAGCAGGGCACGCCGGAGGTTCGCATCGCCACCGTCACTAACTTCCCGCACGGTAATGATGATATCGGGATTGCGCTGGCAGAGACCCGTGCCGCCATCGCCTATGGCGCAGATGAAGTCGATGTGGTCTTCCCGTACCGCGCGCTGATCGCGGGCAATGAGCAGGTTGGTTTTGATCTGGTGAAAGCCTGTAAAGAAGCCTGTGCCGCGGCAAACGTGTTACTGAAAGTGATTATCGAAACCGGTGAACTGAAAGAAGAGCAGCTTATCCGTAAAGCTTCCGAAATCGCTATTAAGGCGGGCGCTGACTTTATCAAAACCTCTACCGGTAAAGTGCCGGTCAACGCGACCCCGGAAAGCGCGCGCATTATGCTGGAAGTGATCCGTGATATGGGCGTGGCGAAAACCGTAGGCTTTAAACCGGCCGGCGGCGTGCGTAGCGCCGAAGACGCGCAGCAGTATCTGGCCACTGCCGACGATGTGTTGGGTGCTGACTGGGCGGATGCGCGCCACTACCGCTTTGGTGCCTCCAGCCTGCTTGCCAGCCTGCTTAAAGCGCTGGGCCATGGCGACGGTAAGAGCGCAAGCAGCTACTAATTACTCGTCATACTTCAACCCGCAGGTGCGTTAGCTGCACTCCCTCACCCCAGTCACTTACTGTAGTAAGCTCCTGGGGATGAGCTCAATTGCCGCCTTCCTGCGACTTGAATTATTTAGAGTAATCATTCATTGCGGTGGTTTTTCCGCCGCATTTAACCTGATTCCTCAGGGGGGTACCGTGTTTCTCGCTCAAGAAATTATTCGTAAAAAACGTGATGGTCACGCGCTCAGTGATGAAGAGATCCGTTTCTTTATTAATGGCATTCGTGATAACACCGTTTCCGAAGGGCAAATTGCCGCTCTGGCAATGACCATTTTCTTCCACGACATGGCTATTGAGGAGCGCGTTTCGCTGACCATGGCGATGCGAGACTCGGGTTCCGTCCTTGACTGGAAGAGCCTCAACCTCAACGGCCCTATTGTTGACAAACACTCCACCGGCGGCGTTGGCGATGTGACATCGCTGATGCTCGGGCCGATGGTGGCTGCATGTGGCGGCTACATTCCGATGATCTCCGGGCGCGGTCTGGGTCACACCGGCGGTACGCTGGATAAACTTGAAGCCATCCCCGGCTTTGATATTTTCCCGGATGACAGCCGTTTTCGCGACATCATCAAAAACGTCGGCGTGGCGATTATCGGGCAGACCAATTCTCTGGCCCCGGCTGACAAGCGCTTTTATGCCACTCGCGACATCACGGCAACCGTCGATTCTATTCCGTTAATTACCGCCTCAATCCTGGCCAAGAAACTGGCAGAAGGACTGGATGCGCTGGTGATGGACGTTAAAGTCGGCAGCGGCGCATTTATGCCAACCCCTGAACTGTCTGCCGAACTGGCGCAGTCGATTGTGGGTGTGGCAAACGGTGCGGGCGTTCGCACCACCGCGCTGCTTACCGATATGAACCAGGTACTGGCCTCCAGCGCAGGCAATGCGGTGGAAGTGCGTGAAGCCGTGCGCTTCCTGACCGGCGATTACCGTAACCCGCGCCTGTTTGATGTCACCATGGCGCTGTGCGTGGAGATGCTGATTTCCGGCAAGCTGGCGGAAAATGATGCGCAGGCTCGGGCCAAATTACAGGCGGTGCTGGATAACGGCAAAGCGGCGGAAATCTTTGGCCGCATGGTTGCGGCGCAAAACGGCCCGACCGATTTCGTCGAAAACTACGACAATTACTTACCCACTGCGATGCTCAGCAAAGCGGTGTACGCAGACCACGAAGGCGTGGTAGGGCAGATGGACACCCGCGCGTTGGGGATGGCGGTGGTTGCTATGGGCGGCGGTCGCCGTCAGGCCTCTGACGCCATTGACTACAGCGTTGGTTTTACCGATATGGCCCGTCTGGGCGACGCAGTCGACGGGCAGCGCCCACTCGCCGTTATTCATGCGAAAGACGAAACCAGCTGGCAGGATGCGGCAAATGCAATAAAAGCCGCGATTGTGATCGCCGATGAAGCGCCGAAAGAAACGCCAACGGTGTGGCGGCGCATTACCGATTAACGATATACTGATCTGATCGCTTTTTTTCAAAGCACTGAGTACGGAGAAACTATGAAACGTGCATTTATTATGGTGCTGGACTCCTTCGGTATCGGCGCAACGGAAGACGCAGGAAAATTTGGTGACGTGGGTTCTGATACCCTGGGCCACATCGCGGAACGTTGTGCGAACGGAGAAGCTGACCATGGGCGTAAAGGCCCGCTGCATTTGCCGAATCTGACCCGACTGGGACTGGCGAAAGCGCACGAAGGTTCGACGGGGGAAATCCCGGCTGGCATGGATGGCAACGCAGAAATCACCGGGGCTTATGCCTGGGCGCATGAGCTCTCCTCGGGTAAAGATACCCCGTCAGGACACTGGGAAATCGCAGGTGTACCGGTACTGTTCGACTGGGGCTATTTTTCCGATCATCAAAACAGCTTCCCGCAGGAACTGCTGGACAAGCTGGTAGAGCGGGCAAACCTGCCGGGCTACCTCGGTAACTGTCACTCATCCGGTACCGTTATCCTCGACGAGCTGGGCGAAGAGCATATGAAAACCGGCAAGCCGATTTTCTATACCTCTGCGGATTCCGTGTTCCAGATTGCCTGTCACGAAGAGACCTATGGTCTGGACAAGCTGTACGAACTTTGTGAAATCGCCCGCGTTGAGCTGACGGAAGGGGGTTACAACATCGGTCGTGTTATCGCGCGTCCGTTTGTCGGTGATAAGGCCGGGAACTTCCAGCGCACCGGCAACCGTCATGACCTGGCGGTGGAGCCGCCGTCAGCGACGGTGTTGCAGAAATTTGTTGATGAGAAAGACGGCCAGGTGGTTTCCGTGGGGAAAATCGCGGATATCTACGCCAACTGCGGTATCACCAAAAAAGTGAAAGCAACTGGTCTGGACGCGCTGTTCGACGCCACCATCCAGGAGATGAAAATCGCGGGTGATAAGACAATTGTCTTTACCAACTTCGTTGATTTCGACTCATCATGGGGTCATCGCCGCGATGTAGCCGGTTATGCGGGTGGTCTGGAACTGTTTGACCGTCGTTTGCCGGAGCTGATGGAACTGGTGGGAGAGGATGATATCCTTATCCTGACCGCCGACCACGGTTGCGACCCGACCTGGCAGGGCACCGATCATACCCGTGAGCATATTCCGGTTCTGATCTACGGCCCGAAAGTGAAACCGGGCTCACTGGGGCATCGTGACACCTTTGCGGACATCGGTCAGACGGTGGCATCGTTCTTCGGTACCTCGCCGATGGACTACGGCAAAAACATGCTTTAAACGCTTTGGGATGGGCAGCGCTTGTTGCCCCCATCCCACACAACAAATAAAAAGGAACTGAAGATGGCAACTCCTCACATTAACGCAGAAATGGGTGATTTCGCTGATGTTGTTCTGATGCCGGGCGATCCGCTGCGTGCTAAACACATTGCGGAAACCTTCTTTGAAGATGTTCGTGAAGTGAACAACGTCCGTGGCATGCTGGGTTACACCGGGACCTACAAAGGTCGTAAAATCTCAGTCATGGGCCACGGAATGGGGATCCCTTCCTGCTCCATCTATACCAAAGAGTTGATCACTGATTTCGGCGTCAAAAAAATCATTCGCGTCGGCTCCTGCGGCGCGGTGCGCATGGACGTGAAACTGCGTGATATCGTGATTGGTATGGGTGCCTGCACCGATTCCAAAGTCAACCGTATGCGTTTCAAGGATCATGACTTTGCGGCGATTGCTGACTTCGACATGGTGCGTAATGCCGTTGATGCTGCGAAAGCGCTGGGCGTTGACGCCCGCGTCGGCAACCTCTTCTCTGCCGATCTGTTCTATGCGCCGGACGGCGGTGAAATGTTCGACGTGATGGAAAAATACGGCATTCTGGGCGTGGAAATGGAAGCGGCCGGTATCTACGGCGTTGCCGCGGAGTTCGGAGCAAAAGCGCTGAGTATCTGTACCGTTTCCGACCATATCCGTACCCATGAGCAGACCACCTCTGCTGAGCGTCAGACCACGTTCAACGACATGATCAAAATCGCACTGGAATCCGTTCTGCTGGGCGATAAAGAGTAAGTGCATTTCCCCTCACTCTGACCGCCCGGTGCGGTTTTGGTTTTCTCCCTCTCCCGGTGGGAGAGGGTCGGGGTGAGGGCATCAGACAGTTGTTATCTCACCGCACCCGCAATCCATGCCGACAGCTCTCTCAGTTCGCTTTCCTGCTCCGGGAAGTCGACAAGCAGCGCATCACATGCCTGAACCAGCGCATCAGCGCGATACAGACAGCCCTGTAAACGGGCCGCCAGCGCCTCCAGCGGGGCGGGGTTCAGGCTGTCGGTAAATACCTGCGTGCGGGTGATATGCCCTTTTTCGACATCAAAGTGCAGCTCAACGCCACCCCAGGTGAAACGCTCATCGAGCAAATGGCTAAACGCAGGAGCCTGGCCGAAGTTCCACTCCCAACTGCTCTGGCGGGCAAAGGTTTCGGCGAAGTTCGGCAGGTCAGGCGTTTTATCCGGTGAAATCACTTCCGCATCCACCTGCTCGCCGTAATGGGTAAAGAAGGCAGCGGTCACCGCCTCGCAAATGCGTTCATGGCTTACGCCCGGCAGCAGTTCCACCAGATTAGCCACACGTCCGCGCACGGAAGTAATGCCTTTCGCCTGAAGTTTCTTCTTGTCCGGATTGAGGTAGTTTGCCAGACGGCTGAGGTCGGCATTGAGCAATAAGGTGCCGTGGTGGAAACCGCGATCTTTGGTTTCGCGATAGGCCGAGCCTGAGACCTTGCGATCGCCATCGGCGGTTTTCACCACCAGGTCGTTGCGCCCGGAGGCCTCTGCGGTGACCCCCAGCGAGTTTAGCGCTTGCAGCACAATGGCGGTGGAGACGGTTTTGTCATACTCCGGCTTGCCTGCCATAAAGGTAAAACAGGTATTGCCAAGATCGTGGAATACCGCGCCGCCCCCGCTGCTGCGGCGCGCAAGGCGAACGTTATCTTCTTCCATTCGCCGGGTGTTGCACTCTTTCCATGGATTCTGCGCGCGCCCAATTACCACGGTATCCGCATTACGCCACAAAAAAAGCACGCGCTGGGTGGCGGGCATCTGGCGGAAAATACACTCTTCCACGGCCAGGTTGAACCAGGGGTCGTATGAATCAGAGATAAGCAGGCGCAGCGTTGTCATGACAGATTTCCTTTTCAGTATAAGGCGTTAACTGTACCACTAATCTTTCTTCTCGCTCTCTTCCTCTTCCGGGACGGGTTTGTTGGCAGTCAGCAGGAAGGGGGATTGCTGCCAGCGGGTACGTTTGCCCTGCAGCAGAGTGCGGGTCAGGACGACGCCAATGGCCAGTGAAAGCAGTAACATCAGACGCAGAATATTGGTGGTGTTGTCGACCTGCTTGGCCTCCGTCGCCAGCGTATGGGTATCGAGCGTTAAGCGCAGATAACCCAGCGGGCCGCTTTTTCCCTGGACAGGTTCGACAATCTGTTGATTGAAGTAACCGCCCGCTTTTTTACCGTCCAGCGCCAGGCGGTCGCGAACATCAATGCTTTCGCCAGATCGCGCAATAAGATCGCCGCGTTCGTCATAAACGCCGGCATCCAGAATGCGGCTCTCTTCCGTCAATTGTCGCAGGATAATACTGATACGCTTGTCGTCTGGCGTTTCGGTACGCATCAATGGGGTGAGATTTAACGTCACCTGTTTAGCCAGCGTGCGCGCGAGCTCTTCAAGCTGAGGGTTGCGTTGACGCTGATGACTCTGGCTGAACCAGGATGCCCCCTGCATCAGCGCGACCAGCAATGCCAGACAGATAAGCACGATCACGGCACGGTGAAGCCTGAATTTAAGTTTTGCGCGAGCCATATTCCACCTGTTGAAAATTTGCGGCTTAATGTTGCCAGAAGCGCTGGTTACAAGGTAGCCTCATGCGTTATTTTTACCTCAGCACATATCCCTACAGGAGCTGTAATGCCAAATAATTTGACCTGGTGCGACCTGCCCAACGATGTTTCTCAGTGGCCCGGGTTGCCGCTCTCTTTAAGTGGCGATGAGGTTATGCCTCTGGATTATCACGCAGGGCGCACCGGCTGGCTTCTGTATGGACGCAAACTGGATAAAGCTCACCTGACCGCTTTGCAGCGCAAATTGGGGGCGGCGATGGTTATCGTGGCCGCCTGGCGGGTCGATGACTATCAGGTTATCCGCCTGGCTGGCTCGCTGACGCCGCGCGCAACACGTCTTGCCCATGATAATGGTCTGGATGTGGCGCCTTTAGGTAAAAATCCGTCACTGCGCGCGCCGGGTTTGATGGTGATGGATATGGACTCCACCGCCATTCAAATCGAATGTATTGATGAAATCGCCAAACTGGCAGGAACGGGCGAGCAGGTTGCCGAAGTGACCGAGCGTGCGATGCGCGGGGAGCTGGACTTTACCGCCAGCCTGCGCAGTCGCGTGGCAACACTTAAAGGCGCCGATGCCGGCATTCTTCATCAGGTGCGTGAAACACTGCCGCTGATGCCGGGGTTGACCCAAATGGTGCTGAAAATGCAGTCCCTTGGCTGGAAAGTGGCCATTGCTTCCGGCGGCTTTACCTTCTTTGCCGATCACCTGCGGGATAAGCTGAGTTTATCTGATGCGGTCGCCAATCAACTGGAAACCTTTGACGGTAAATTCACCGGCAATGTGCTGGGCGATATCGTCGATGCGCAATACAAAGCGAAGACGCTTACGGCGCTGGCGGAAAAATATGACATCCCCATCACCCAGACTATCGCTATTGGTGACGGCGCTAACGACCTGCCGATGATTAAAATCGCCGGGTTGGGCATTGCTTACCATGCCAAACCCAAAGTCAATGAGAAGACGGAAGTGACAATCCGTCACGCTGACCTGATGGGAGTGTTCTGCATTCTCTCGGCCAGCTTAAGTAAGAAATAACGAGGTCTCTGTGGCGAAAGCTCCAAAACGTGCATTTGTCTGTAATGAATGTGGTGCCGATTATCCGCGCTGGCAGGGGCAATGCAGTGCCTGTCAGGCCTGGAATACCATTACTGAAGTGCGCGGCGTGGCTGCATCGCCAACCGTTGTTCGCAATGAACGCCTGAGCGGCTACGCGGGCAATGCAGGCGTCTCCAGAGTACAGAAACTCTCCGATATTAGTCTTGAGGCGCTACCGCGTTTTTCCACCGGTTTTAAAGAGTTTGACCGCGTACTGGGCGGCGGCGTGGTGCCGGGGAGCGCCATTCTGATTGGCGGCAATCCAGGTGCCGGTAAATCAACGCTATTGCTGCAAACCCTCTGCAAGCTTGCCGAACAAATGAAAACGCTGTACGTCACCGGCGAGGAGTCGTTACAGCAGGTGGCCATGCGCGCCCACCGCCTTGGTCTGCCCACTGCCAATCTGAACATGCTGTCAGAAACCAGCATTGAGCAAATCTGCCTGATTGCCGATGAGGAGCAGCCGAAGCTGATGGTCATCGACTCCATTCAGGTGATGCATATGGCAGATATTCAATCCTCGCCGGGGAGCGTGGCGCAGGTGCGGGAAACCGCAGCATATCTGACGCGTTTTGCCAAGACGCGAGGCGTGGCGATTGTGATGGTTGGTCACGTAACCAAAGATGGTTCGCTGGCCGGACCGAAAGTCCTTGAGCACTGTATCGACTGTTCGGTGATGCTGGATGGTGATGCCGACTCCCGTTTTCGTACCCTGCGCAGCCATAAAAACCGCTTTGGCGCGGTTAATGAGCTGGGGGTCTTCGCCATGACCGAGCAAGGCTTGCGCGAAGTCAGTAATCCATCGGCTATTTTCCTCAGCCGTGGCGATGAAGTGACGGCCGGGAGCTCGGTGATGGTGCTCTGGGAGGGAACTCGCCCGCTACTGGTAGAAATTCAGGCGCTGGTGGATCACTCGATGATGGCCAACCCGCGGCGCGTGGCGGTTGGGCTGGAACAAAACCGTCTTGCGATCCTGCTGGCGGTATTACACCGCCACGGCGGTCTGCAAATGGCCGATCAGGACGTATTTGTAAACGTGGTGGGTGGCGTCAAAGTGACGGAAACCAGCGCCGATCTTGCGTTGCTGCTGGCGATGGTCTCCAGCCTGCGCGATCGCCCGCTGCCGCAGGATCTGGTGGTTTTTGGCGAGGTCGGTCTGGCGGGGGAGATTCGCCCGGTTCCCAGCGGCCAGGAGCGTATTTCCGAAGCGGCAAAACATGGCTTCCGTCGGGCGATTGTGCCCGCCGCCAATGTGCCGAAAAAAGCACCGGAAGGGATGCAGATTTTTGGCGTGAAAAAACTCTCAGATGCGCTAAGTGTGTTTGACGACTTATAATTAAATTCCCGTCGCCTTTCTGGTGGCAGGAGTGTTGGCGGCGTTCACGTGCCGCCTTCCTGCCCCGAAATGCACAGGGAATGTTGCATATAAGCCTGGCTCTTTACGCGGTCAGGCAGATCCAGCTAGCAGGAGGCTCCAGTGTCGTCATTCGACTATCTCAAAACCGCCATTCGTCAGAAAGGCTGTACGTTACAGCAGGTTTCGGACGCCAGCGGTATGACCAAAGGTTATCTGAGCCAGCTCCTGAATGCCAAAATCAAAAGCCCCAGCGCACAGAAGCTGGAGGCATTGCACCGTTTTCTTGGTCTTGAGTTTCCCCGTCAGCAAAAAAATATCGGCGTGGTGTTTGGCAAGTTCTACCCGTTACATACCGGGCATATTTACCTGATTCAGCGCGCCTGTAGTCAGGTCGATGAGCTGCATATCGTGATGGGCTATGACGAAACGCGCGATCGCGAGCTCTTTGAAAACAGCGCGATGTCGCAGCAGCCGACCATCAGCGATCGCCTGCGCTGGTTGCTCCAGACGTTCAAATATCAGAAAAATATCCGCATTCATGCGTTCAATGAAGAGGGGATGGAGCCTTATCCACACGGCTGGGATGTCTGGAGTAAAGGCATTAACGCCTTTATGGATGAGAAAGGCATTCAGCCCAACTGGATTTATACCTCTGAAGAGTCAGATGCGTCGCAGTACCTGCAACATCTCGGTATTCAAACCGTTCTGATCGATCCCAAACGCACCTTTATGAGCATCAGTGGTGGGCAGATCCGTGCAAACCCCTTCCGCTACTGGGATTACATTCCAACTGAAGTGAAGCCCTTCTTCGTGCGTACCGTGGCGATTCTGGGCGGTGAATCCAGCGGGAAATCGACCCTGGTCAATAAGCTTGCCAATATCTTCAATACCACCAGCGCCTGGGAATATGGGCGGGATTATGTCTTCTCACACCTCGGTGGCGATGAGATTGCGCTGCAATATTCAGACTACGACAAAATTGCCCTTGGCCAGGCGCAGTACATTGATTTTGCGGTCAAATACGCCAACAAAGTCGCTTTTGTCGATACTGACTTTGTCACCACTCAGGCGTTCTGCAAAAAATATGAAGGCCGTGAGCATCCCTTCGTCCAGGTGCTGATCGACGAATACCGTTTTGACCTGGTGATCCTGCTGGAAAATAACACGCCATGGGTGGCTGACGGACTACGTAGCCTCGGCAGTTCAGTGGATCGCAAAGAGTTCCAGGCTATGCTGGTCGATATGCTCAAAGAAAATCATATCGATTTTGTGCATGTTGAAGAGCCGGATTATGACGGGCGCTTCCTGCGTTGTGTCGAGCTGGTGAAAGGGATGATGGGCGAGCAGGGGTAGATCTCTGCGGTCTGATGCCCTCACCCTTGTTGAGTCGTGCGGTCTGGTGCCCTCACCCCGGCTCTTATGTCTTGACCTTCCCCGCTCAGGCGGGGAAGATCCCCGACTGATCATCGGGGGGGTTGT
>NZ_CBFFRJ010000083.1:0-23383 GCF_965644225.1 Phytobacter sp. V91
TATCGTAGCGAGCCATAGTTCAATATGTTGTTGAAAAAGACAGTTACTATAACTCAGGTGATTAAGGGACACAGCCTAATGCCCGCAAAGGGGCAAACCGTTCGGGTGTGGGTACACGGGCGCTACAGGAGTGGTTGAGCATTTTTGAGACCACTAAGCCTGGAGTTGAGCGTCTGGCCATGCTGGCACCCGGTCATCTTAAAGCGAAAAAGCCAGAGCAGATTAAATGGCTCCCTGACTTCCTCGCACACTGGCGCAGCCGTAAAGGTCCGAACCTGAAAGAGGCATACCGTGACTTTCAGGCCGAGTGGTCTCGGGTCTATTCAGATCAGCCAGCAATGGCAGCAGCATGCCCCTCTTATGATGCCGTTCGCCGCGCCATGGAGAAGCTGCCCCGTCGAGAGAAAGCCCGTGGGCGAGTCAGTGGGTCTGAGGCGCTGGCCTTTGAGTGCTTCCAGAAACGTGACTGGTCATTAATGCCTGTTAACGGTTGCTGGATTGCGGATGGTAAGTCGCTGGAAATGAAGGTCTCACACCCTGACCATGGTCGGCCATTTACCCCGGAACTGACGCTGATTATTGATGGCCGGACACGCTTTGTTACGGGCTGGAGCCTGGCTCTTTCTGAGAGTGTCATTGCAGTGGCCGACGCTTATCGCTACGCCATGAAGCATTGCGGAAAGCCGCTGTTTGTTTATTCCGATAACGGATGTCAATGCACATCATGCCAGTGAAGTCGCGAGTGCGGATAAACAAAAAGCGGCGCTATTAACGAAAGCATCCACGGATATTTCCATTTTGCAGGATGCGGTTAATTTGGGGATGGCAGCAGACAATGATAAGTCATTGCTGACTAGTCTTCAGACTTACCGAGTGCAGCTGTATCGGGTGAATACGGATTTAGCACCAAATATTGAATGGCCAGTAGCAGGCCCTCAGGCTACCGAAGAGGGAGGTAAATAATGGCTACCCTGCCAGAAACACCATCCTGGGAATCCGGGATCCATCAACTCGAAGAGGCTGACCGTGCAAAGGCCGGTGCAGGCGGTGTGCTGAATGTTCAGGCTACTCAGTTGGCCAACAGAACCCGGTACTTGCGAGCAGCTATTCAGTCAGTTCCCGATTACCGGGAGTACACGTTTTATGTTTCACCAACTGACCCGGATGGAACTATCGCAGGGATCGCAGCGACATCACCCGGGCAGGCATTTCGTGTTGCTCAAGGTTCCGACGATGATAATTCTTTTCTTTACTATAAGAATAACTCCGGCGTTCCTTTGTTGGTAGCCCGAGCCATCGGTACAGCAGCTATTGACCGAATGTTGCCCCAATATCAACAGTTAAATAATCTGGTTGCATTATTCGTTGATACTGATGGCAATGTTCCTGTTTTTCTAAATGAGGGTTTGCTGGATGCTTTTGGACTATCCAGCAACCTTGTGGAGTATATCTTTAACAACTCTGAGCTATTTTCCGAAGTCCGTCTATTTAAATGAAGGTGACTTTGACACTCGCCGTGTTGGACCGGACTTATTGAGTTTTTTACAGGATAATCTGAATTTTCAGAAAGAAAATAAACCCTTCTCCAATGGGGCTTCTCTATGGCGCTGGTCAGCCAAGCGGTCAAAGCTCAATCAGTCTGTATCAGCTTATTGTAAGGCTGGCTGGACTGGGGACAGCTGGACTGAATGGCCCCATTTACCACAGGCAATGCTGGATATTTTAGCCAGTGAATACAATAAAGCGGGCGATGGATTGTTGCAGTTCGGTATTGATACGGGTGGCCCTGCAGGCGCGTCTGGTCAGCAAATGAGTGACATCATAATCGCAAAATCTGGCTGGTCTTCATATGACGCATCAGCCACAAGTGAGCATCCTCTTTATGGGTGTGGACCGGATGGAATGGCCATCTTCACTTCAGGTACGGTCGCCACACTTAGTTACGGTAATATTACCGCAACTTCAATCACCATAAACTACTGGGACACATCAGGTGCTTTCCGTTATCGAATTGACGGAGGCGAATGGACGGCTGTTACAGGAGCAGGCACCAACAGTGCCAAAGCCCTTATAATTAATGGCCTGTCGCTCTCTGTCCATACGATCGAGATTGATACATCTATAAACACTGGTGTAGTCAGTCTGTTAAATTTAGTTGCAAAAGGAAGTGGCAACGGGATTGAAGTTAATAAGTTAGGCAATGGCGGCATCACAGCTGATGGCTATCAAAAAGTGCTGCCTTATATCGCTTATACGGCTCAACAGCTCGACCTGGATGTGCTTTTCATGTGTATTGGCACTAATGATGCGCGAAGAACTGGTGGCTTGTCTCTGTTTGAATCATCCCTGGATGCCTGGGTTAATGCATGGAAAGCAGCATGCCCGGACATGGGCATCGTTCTTGTAATCCCTTCTCAGGGTAACAGCGGCTACGTTATTCCTATTGCAGACATTCGTGATGCCACTATCCGGGTGGCTAAAAAATACGGAGCAGAATGGTTCGATTTCAGTGCATTTATGCCTGTATGGGCTAAGGCTCGCGACGCAGGTATGTATTACGACAATTTGCATTTAACCAGTGTTGGAGCAAATTATCTTACTCATCTGGCTTGCAAAGAGTTTCTACTTTAATAAGAGGTTATTACGATGCCTGCGGTTAATCTTGGAGTGTCTCTACCTCCTCGTGATTACAGAAATATTTCTGAATTTATTGTCGATAAAATATTCGGTGAACTTCCCTACAGGAATGGACTTGTTGGTGCTTATTTCCTTTCGAATCAGACAGCAAGCCCGCTTTTGAACTATGCCAACCTTGCGCTCCCTTTAACACGAGTTGGGAATCCGGTTGTCGGTGAAAAATATGCCGCTCTGGACCACAGTAATTATTATGATACTGGATTGCCATCGACTGAAACTCTCGCAATTATGGCAATTTCACTGCCTTCAGTTTCAGTTAGCTCACAAAGCGGCGTTATCGTGTCTAATTATAGAAAGGACGCTACAACAGGAAATGCAGCCAGAGGGGATACGTTACGTGCTTTTGCAACAGGCGGTAACACCAGAGTTACACAATTCGGTGATTATTCTCCGTCTTCACCATCAGCAAATCGCGAGACATCAGGTTTGGATGTTGAGCACCTTCTTATCTCTTATGGACTTGTAACGCCTGTTGAAGGGAAGTATGTAGGGGTGGGTTACTACGATCCGGTTAATGATGCTAATTACTCGATACTGAATTCAGGGACACCAGCATACCCTCGCCATGTAGAGACAGAAAAGACTTTGCGAATTGGAACCTCAGTTTCCGACACAGAGCTATTGGGAATCTCAGCAGTGAGTGTTGTGCTTATTTTCAACCAGGATTTGGGATCAAGTGGAGTCATTGCAAATGAGCGCTGGCTGAAAGGCACATTTGGACCTCGATTTGGTTTGTGGTCCTGACACTATGTGGTGATTATTTTTGCATTATGCATAATCCGGCTTTCTATGCCGGATTTTTTATGCAAAAAATAACGTTTTTCAGTGCAGAAAATTTCGCCTCGCTACAGTGGAGTGTAAAAAACGGCTTTGTAAGTTGTTGATTTTTGACCGGTGCCCCTGGCTAGCAGCAGAAGACAGCCTGTTTAAAGTGCTTAATCGGTGAACGGGACTCGTCTGACCATTGCTACAATGATGCCATAGTTTTTTTATATACCTGTTGTTTGTGTGGACTTAATTTTGAAGGAAGTATCCATTGTTAGCGACTTTGCTTTACCGTAGCCGACTCTCTCATGCGTTGGATACTTCCTCAACTGATTGCGCTGGCCCAGCATGCAAGCCGCCGTAATACGGAACTCAATGTCACTGGCGTATTGTTGTTTGATGGCAAACAATTTATGCAGGTGCTTGAAGGGCCTGTTGCTGCCGTGAACGCAGTCTTTGAGCGTATTAACCGCGATATCCGCCATGGCAATGTGGTGGAATTAATGCGTGATTTTGCCCCTCAGCGTCGCTTCTTAAATCATGGGCTGGTGTTATTTGATTTAAGGGACAATAAGCCGGGGCAGGTTCTGCGCTCAATCCTCAGATTTGGCACACTTAAATACCATCTGGTGCGTAATGATCGGGTCTATAAGTTCATTCGTAATTTCTTGTCCTCATCGCAGAACAGGACCCCGGAGAAAGTTATTACCCCAGGCCGCTGGTCTCTGAATAACAAAAAACCACCCTTTATCAATATCAGCGCTCCGCCACAGGATAACCAGCCCTGCCAGTTTGCCTTTCAGCCGATTATTGAACCTCTGCGCGGCAATATTTCATCGCTGGAGGCGCTAATTCGTGGGCCAAATGGCGGCAGCCCAATGGAATACTTCGCCACGATCCCACTCAATAAACTGCATGAAGCTGATTTGATGTCCAAAGGCTGGGCGCTGGCGATGGTGAGGCAACTGGGTATCGGAAATCATAAAATTGCGATTAACCTGCTGCCGATGTCACTGGTTAAAATTCCGGGGGCGGTGGACATTTTGCTGGATCATATCACCCGCAATAAGCTCGATCCTGGACAGGTGATCGTCGAAGTGACGGAAGATGAAGTGATTTCCAGTTACGATGAATTTACGTCTGCCATCCGCCAACTGCGCGCGGCAGGGATCGGCCTGGCCATTGATGACTTTGGTTCTGGTTTCGCAGGGCTGTCACTGCTGGCGAAGTTTCAGCCGGACAAACTGAAAATCGACCGCACCATCGTCACCGACATTCATAAGCACGGGCCAAAACAGGCCATTGTTAAAGCGATTATTGATTGCTGCGCAGAAATGCAAATAGCCGTGGTGGCAGAGGGTGTGGAAAAGATAGAAGAGTGGTGCTGGCTTGAAGCGGCGGGCATTGAACGTTTTCAGGGATTTTTGTTTGCCCGCCCCGTTCTTAACGGCGTCTCTGCTATCAACTGGCCCCAGAAAATCGACGACTGATCCCTCGTCGGGAAGAGGGAGATTACCCCGTTTATTCTTTTTTTATTTCGACGGGTTCCGTGGTCGACAGAATAAAATCACGCAAAGAAAATCACTCTCTCGCTGAAAATGATATTCACCATCATACTTTCGCGTTTCCAGACTTAATTTTCTTATAAATCAGCATATTTTCATGCTTAACTGGAAAAGCTGGATGTCTACACAAGGGAGAATACATGAAGATTAACAAACATATTTCGGGCGCGCTCGCGCTGGACTCCTCCCTGGGTCGTAGCATCACCTTTTTTATGGTCGCCTTATTGTTCGCCGGCGTGGCGACCAGCAGCTGGACGTTAACCCGCTCATGGGAACGCGCTATTGAGGATACTGAACGCAGCGCCATCAACCTCTCCGTCTCTCAGGCCCGTCAGGCAGAAGATACCTTTTTGCAGGCGGAACTGGCGCTGCGTGATATTCGCCGCAGTATTCCGGCACAGGGGGTCTCTGCAATTGACACTAAACACTTCGACACCCTGCTCGCCGATCTAAAAGACCGTCTGCCACAACTGCATGGCCTGTTTATTTATGATGCGCAGGGAAATATGAAAGCCACGGCGCTGGGCCATTTTCCGCAGATAACCAATAACAGCGATCGGGAATACTTTCTTTATCATCGCCGCAACGGGCACAGTAATGTGCATATCGGGCAGGTGATCAGCAGCCGTTCAACCGGCGAACTGGTGATCCCGGTTTCCATGCGCATCAGCGACGTGGCGGGGGGATTTGCGGGAGTGGTGCTGGCGACCATTCGTGTGGATTATTTCCGTCATTTCTACAGCTACTTCGAGCTGGAAAACCGTGACCTGCTGGCGCTGTTGATTACCGATGGCACCGCGCTTTATGTCCGGCCATTCCCCGACGATATTATCAACCGTAATCTTTCCGCCAGCCCGCTGTTTACCCGTGAACTGGCCAGAAAAGATCGGGGTAACGCCACCTGGGTGTCGACGCTGGATCACGTTGAGCGTATTTACGGATTTGCCCGCCTTGAGCGCTATCCGCTGGTGGTGGCGGCGGGTTACGACAAGCCTGCGCTGTGGAATCGCTGGTTCAAAGACAGCCTGCCGGACTTGATCCTTAATGCCTTGCTGCTTTGCGGCACATTATTAATGGGGACCATTGTCTTTCGTCAGGTGCGGATGAACGTTAAAAATCAAACTGAGCTGACGGTGCTGCGGGATGAGTTGACCAGTATTAACCATACTCTGCAACTGATGGCGCTGGCGGATGGCCTCACCGGGCTTGCTAATCGCCGACAGTTCGATCTGTTTTTGACCCAGAGCCTTAAGGCCTCGGCGTTGAACAAAAAGCCCGTTTCTCTGGTGATGATGGATATTGACTTCTTCAAACGCTACAACGATTTTTACGGCCATGTTGCCGGTGACAGTTGTCTGCGTATGGTGGGTGAAATCATCCAGAAAATGAAACTGAGAAATGCGGATCTGATTGCCCGTTACGGTGGCGAAGAATTTGCCATTATTCTGCCGGACACCGGCCCGGAAGCGGCGCTGTTTGTGGCGCGCCAGGCGGTGACTGCCGTCAGGATGGCAAAAATCCCCCATGCGGAATCCGCTGCGGATAATAAAGTGGTTACCATCAGCGCAGGCTGTTTCTCCTTGATCGGTTCCGGCACGGAAGATGACGCTAATCGCTTAAAAGAAGGGGCAGACAAAGCACTGTACCTGGCAAAAATTCAGGGTCGGGATCGCGCTCTGGCGACGACCGAATAAGCCTGAGCCCTCTGCTTGTTACTGGCAGAAGGGCTCAGAGTTACGCATCCAGCACTTTGGTCAGCCAGTGGCGTTGAATACCTTTTTCCGGGAAGTCATCAAGCGTCATTTTAAGGTGATACCCCAGTTTCTGGTAAAAGGGGAGAGCCTGAAAGCTAAAGGTATCAACCATCGCGTTCAGGCAGCCGTGTTGTACCGCTTCCTTTTCTGCCGCGCGCATCAGCTCGGTGCCCAGGCCCGTTCCCCGTACCGTTTCACTTACCCATAAATAGCTGATGCACAGCCATTCTCCTTTACGGCTGCCGATCAGGCCCCCGGTCATTGTTCCTTCGGCATCACGGCAGAAGACGCCGAGCGGCCCCCACTGGCGGTTATGAATAAACGGCGTGTTGAACGCTCGCAAACCATTCAGCAACTCTTCCTGATCCTGCTCGCTAACCTCGGTTGTTACCTGTAAAAACATGACTGTCACCGTTTTAATCGTTAAACATAATATCTTTCGCACGGGCCTCCGGTTTACCCGGTACGACCAGCGACGAACAGTCGTTACGCGGGGCTTTACCGCTTTGTAGACTGCGCACAAAAGCCAGCTCATCGGCAAATGCCGAATTGACGGTTCCGTTGTGGGTTATCCCGGAGTAAGTCTTCCATTCCACGGCATCATTCTGGGCACAGATAGCGGCCACCGCCGCGTATTGCTGGCGTGGCGCGATGGTACGATCCGCAAGGCCCGTTGCGATAAACAGTGGCGCAGGAAATCGCTGCTGACGCATATCGGTGACGGAGGTGAGCGCGGCATCAATGTGCGCTTTGCCCCCCACAAAGGCCGTATCAGCATCAAGGTGCTGGCCGCGTTCGAACTGCCCCAAATCCCGTACGCAGGATGTTTTCGCCATCGCCAGTAACGTCCGGCCTTGCTCCGTCACCAGGGTCTCTGCCGCAGGCCCGTTATCTGGAAGAGAACCCCCGAGCAGTCGGAGCATATCGAAACGGGCCGGGGCTTTATGCTGATGCGCATTATCCCGCTTCACCGGACCATCTGGAAAGGTGACCACCACGCTGGTGGCGATCGTGGCCTGGAGGTTTAACTCCGGGGCATAGTCCGGGGCAATACGGCTGGCCCCCAGCGATGCCCCGGAGCCCTGTGACTGGCCGCTAATAATGAGCTGATTAGCAAGACGCTCAGGGTAAGCCTGTAGAGCGGAACGTACCGCATCGAGAACGGAACGGCCTTCCGCTTCCCAGATCAGGTAAGGGTGAGGTCCGGGGCCACCAAGTCCCTGGTAGTCGGTCGCCACGACGGCAAAGCCTTGCTTTAGCCATTGATTAATATAGGTAGCATCACGAGGGATATGCGTTGTCCATGATGGGGCGCAGACATCCGCCACTCCCAGCGTACCGTGCGCCCAGGCAACAATCGGCCAGCCTCCTGTCGGAGGAGTTCCTTTGGGAAGATACAGCGTCTCGGAGACAGGAATAATGCCTGCATTCCAGCGGACATCCCGGGATGTATAGAGAATACGGCGCATCACCGCGGCGTCGGTTATCTGCGCCTGGGCCGTCATAGGCTCTTCACGCAGCATTTTGCCGGGCGTTGCGGGAAGAGACGAATCCCAGCGATAGAAGGGGGATAATGGCCTATCGCAGACATCCGGGCCGGTTGGTAAATCCGCCAGTGCGGATGCAGGAACGGCGCTCAGGAGCAGGGCGGCCAGCGTGTGGCGTAGTAACATTTTGATAGTTAGCATAGGGTAAGTGTTCAGGATGAATTTCCTGCTCGTTGTATGTTATTGATGCATAATACGGAAAATTAAAAAGGAGCAACAGAACAATGCTGAACAGATTAAAAGAACGCTATCCTGGCGCGGTGTCATGGGCCTTTGGTGATTCGCCTGAGATGGCAGATGAACTCGTGGCCCTGGTGATTAACGGAGTCAAGACCGCCACCTGTAGCGCCTTTGCCAGCTATACCGATAATGACCCGTTACCGCAAATAGGTAGTTACAACATACTTCTTAATGGATCAGGGGAGCCGGTCTGCGTGATCCGTATCAATACGCTTTGTCTGGTACGCTTTAATGAGGTCACCGCGGAGCGGGCGCGCAAAGAGGGCGAAGGTGATTTAAGCCTGAGTTACTGGCAACGTGGGCATCAGGCCTTTTTTACCCGTGAGGGCAATTTCTCTGAAGAGATGGAGCTCTTATTCGAAGAGTTCGAGCTGGTCGAAATCGTACAGAGCATCTGATGTCAGGTTAATGCAGTCATGATGAAGCAGAATACAGGATCAAAAAGCGAACGCCCTCTGTAATCGACGGGCGTCCGTATAGTGTATTTATGGGCTCAAGGCGCTGTTAACTCAGTTTCTCAACATGAACGGGCATTCAGAGCATAACCTTTTCGGGCGCTTTGCCAGGCAAGAAAAGCCAGCCCCAGAGCAATAAATGACAGGATGGCTCCGGCCCAGTTTGGCGAAACAAAGCCAAAACCTGCGGCAATGGTCGCCCCTCCGGCCCACGCACCCAATGCGTTACCCAGGTTAAACATGCCAATGTTCACCGCCGCTGCCATTGTTGGAGCCCCCGCCTGGCTGGCGCGATCCATTACTAATTTTTGAATCGGCGAGACAGTTGCAAAACCGAATGCCGCCATCAGGAATACCGATGCTCCTACGATAAGCGGACTTTTCACACCTGCCCAGAAAATTAAGAGCACGGCCCCTTGTGCGGCAAGTGTGACGAAAAGCGTGCCAAACAGCGAACGATCTGCGAAGCGCCCGCCAAACCAGTTGCCTACCGCCAGCCCAAGACCGAAGAGCACCATCAGCCCGGCGACGTCACTGGCGGAGAAACCCGCCTCCTCAGTCATCATCGGAGCAATGTAGGTAATGGAAGTAAAAAAGGCCGCCGGTCCGAAGACAGTAATCCCCATAACAAGCAGAACCTGTGGATCGACAAATGCACGTAGTTCCGTTTTCAGGGCGATAGGCTTCCCTTTTTCAATATGAGGGATCAGCAGAACGATACTCAGGATTGTCAGCAGACCGATACCCGTAATGCCCCAGAAAACCACTCTCCAGCTAAAGGTCTGAGCAAGCCAGGTGACGACCGGAACGCCAACCAGATTAGCCAGCGTCAATCCTGAAAACATAAAGGCAATGGCACTGGCCTGCCGTCCCGGAGCAACCAACGAGGCGGCGATAATCGATCCAATGCCAAAAAAGGCACCGTGATTGAAGGATGTGATGACGCGTCCTGTAATCGCAATGGACAGCGTTGGCGCAATCGCGGTGATGACATTACCGAGGGTAAAAATGATCGCCAGTGCTATAAGCGTGGTTTTACGAGGAATGCGGGCCCCCACAACCGTCATCAGAGGTGCTCCGACAAAAACACCGAGTGCATAAGAGGTCGCCATCGATCCGGCGGACGGGATACTGACCGCAAATTCAGCGGCAATTTGCGGGAGAATACCGGCAATGACGAATTCAGTCAGACCTATCCCGAATGCGCCGACGGCGAGGGCGAAAAGTGCGATGGGCATTACAACTCCGTTTAATATCTATTGCTGAATGGTATAAGGTGTAATTAATTATATTCATATTATTATTCTGAGAGTGAAGCTAAATGGGCATGTCTGATCAAGAAAAAGATGGCGTTAAGCATATGAAGCACAAACCAGTGGAACTTGATGCAATTGACCGAAAAATATTAGGCGCCTTAGCCGAAAATGCCGGGCGAAGTTATACCGAACTCAGTGAAATTGTGAATCTTTCAGCCCCTGCTGTTCACGATCGGGTGAAGAGACTGAAGCGTGATGGAGTGATAAAGGGAACGGTTGCGATACTGGATGGCTGCAAACTTGGTCGGACGTTATTAACCTTCCTCGTGATTGATACCAGTAGCTATCATGCGACGCGAGCTCTTCTTCAGTTCACCAACCGCCGCGAAGTTGAGGAACTGCATACCGTTGCCGGTGATGGTTGCGTACTGCTAAAAGTCAGGGCCGCTGATACCGAATCCCTCGAGAATTTTCTGATGGAGATCCAGAGCGTTGAAGGCGTCCGCTCTGTTCGCAGCTATATCGCACTCTCTACTTTCCTGGAGCGTGGTCCTTCTCCTGACTAATTTATAGATCGCCGCGATGTCTTAGGTCTGCGCATGAATGTGATTACGCCTTGTGTTCGCTCATCTTTTTTGCCGACTTCAGTCGACTGACGCTCAATATAATGGCGACGACTGTCGCCAGCGTGGCTACCCACAAAGCCACCCGGATGGCCAGAGCCTGGTCGGTCAGTAAAGAGAGAATAACCCCGACAAATGCCGCACCGAGGCACTGACCGAAGGTACGCATGATGGCCAGCACGCCAGAGGCATAACTGCAGTGCTCCCGGGAAGCGCTGGCGAGCATTTCCCGATTATTCGGACTTTGAAAGCAGCCGAATCCAAGCCCACAAACTAATCCGCGCAGACAGATATCCCACCAGGCTGCCGGATCCGTCAACCGGGCCAGTAACATCAGACCGAGAGCAAAGAGACCTAAGCCAAAGGTAGATATCAGTGCGGATGAGTATTTATCTGCCAGTCGTCCAGCCTGAGGCGCGGCAATGATGATGCCCACCGGCCAGGCGGTGAACAACAGCGCGGAGCTAAAAGCGCTGTAGCCATACACGCTCTGGAATAGAAAAGGCAGCGCGACAAAGGTCATCCCCTGACTGACAAATGAAGCCAGCGAAGTCAACGCCGCCAGGGAAAATCGTGATGAAGAGAATAACGTCAGGGGTAACAGCGGGTTTACTGCCCGCCGCTGACGACGGACAAACATCAGCCCGGCGATTGCCGCAATTACGGCGTAAAAACTGGCACTAAGCAGAGCATCAACATGCTGGTTGCTGAGATGAGCAAAAGCATCTGAACCCATGATCAAAGCACCCAGCAGGATGGCAGACCAGAATGCGCCCTGAATATCAAAAGGACCGGATACAGGGCTTCGTTTTGCCGGAAGCACGCGTAAGGCCAGAGTCAGAGCAAGGAGGCCGGGGAGAATATTAAGCGCAAATAACAGCGGCCAGCCCACGGCGCTCAGCAAAGTACCACCGAGTACCGGGGCAATGGCGGTACTGCCGGCAATGAGTAAAGCATTGACCCCGAGAATACGCCCCAGTAACCGATTGGGGAAGATTGAGCGCAGGATGGCCGGAGCAATACTCAGCGTTGCCGCTCCGCCGATCCCCTGTAATACCCGCATGATAACCAGCATGTCGAGCGAGGTGGATAACGCACAGCCCAGAGAGGACAGGGTAAAGAGCAGCAAACCGGCGCTGAATAATCGGCGAAAACCGGTGCGCACGGCCAGGAACGAAAAGATGGCGAGCGTCATGGCGGCTGACAGCAGGTAGCCATTGACGACCCACACCGCGTCCGCCGCTGAAACCTGAAGTGCTGCGGCAATTTGCGGCAGGGCGATATTGACCATCGAGCCGTCAAACACCGCCATGGTAGTGCAGGTCATCACCGCCGCCATCGCCAGAAAACGTTCCCGGGCAGGTAAACCTTCATCGCCCGCTTTATCAGTAAATAATTCCATCCAAACCTCTGCGTCAATTCATCTGCTCAAACTATACTGTCGGGATATACAAGGCGGAAGACGCAGCAGTTGCACTTATAACCTGCACCAGACGCCATATCTGAACGACTATTCCAGGATGCTTTGCACAATGACTGAACCGGACCTCAATCTACTTTTCGCCCTCGATGCGCTGCTGGCGGAGAAAAGCGTGGCCGGTGCAGCCCGCCGCTTACATCTCAGCGCTTCTGCCATGAGTCGAACCTTAAGCCGCCTGAGAGAGACCACCGGCGACCCGCTATTGGTGCGGGCAGGGCGCAATATGGTGCTCACACCCTATGCGCAGAGCATTCGGGAACGGACGCAAAACGCCGTATTTGAAGCCCGGTCATTGTTACGCCCTACGGCACCTGAGCTGAATATCTCCGGGCTGGAGCAGTTATTCACCCTGCGCGCAAACGAGGGTTTTGTTGAAGCGCTGGGGCCGATGTTAATTGCCGAAGCGGCGGCTATTGCGCCGGGTATCACCCTGCGGTTTAGCGGAAAGCCGGAAAAAAGTGCCCGGCCTCTGCGGGAAGGGTTAGTGGATCTTGAGATTGGCGTTGCAGGTGAAATGGGGCCGGAAATTCGCGTTCAGGCGTTGTTCCGGGACCGTTTTGTGGGCGTGGTGCGGCGCACGCATCCACTGGCGCAACAAAATAAGGTGACAGTGTCACAATATACCGCTTATCGTCATGTGGTGGCATCACGCCGGGGAGCGCTGCATGGCCCCGTTGATACCGGGCTGGCAGAGTCGGGTTTAACGCGTAAAATCGCCGCCATTGTTCCTGGTTTCCCGGCCGCCCTGGCGGTAGCCCGCAGTACCGATCTTATCGCCCTGGTGCCGGCTTCTTTTCTGCTCAACCTTGCGGCTCCCGAAGCCTTTCATATTTTTGAGTTACCCGTTAAAACTCAGGGTATTACCATCTCGCAAATGTGGCATCCGCGCTCAGAGGTGGATCCTGCCCATCGCTGGCTGCGGCAATTTATGCGCGATATGTGCCAGCGTTTAGTGGCTGACAGGCAGCAGGCTCCTGAATGTCCGTCTGACTAACGGTTCCTGCTGTCGAACAATAAGGAAATGATGATGAATGCTGCGCACTGTATTAATGAATATGGCCAACCCGTTGGCGAGGCGCTACCTGACTGGAAACCCGTTACTCTGCCTGCGGGCGAGGTGTTAAACGGCCGGTTTTGCCAGTTGATCCCCCTTGAAGTCGCGCATAGCGAGGCGCTTTTTAACGCATTTTCCACCGCGCAGGACGATCGTGACTGGACGTGGCTGGGTGCTGAACAACCGGTAACAGTGGAGCAAATGCAGGCCTGGGTCAGTCACAAAATCGAGGATCCTCAGTTGGTTCCCTATACGGTGATCGACAAAATGCGTAATCAGCCGTCAGGCGTGGTGTGTTACAGCGCGATTGACACCAGCAATGGGGCACTGGAGATAGGTCATGTGACCTGGTCAGTGTTAATGCAGCGGCGGGTGACGGGAACGGAAGCTCTTTTTCTGCTGCTCAGCCACGCGTTTGGTTTGGGCTATCGTCGGGTGGCCTGGCGTTGCGACTCGTTAAACACCGCTTCCCGACGAGCGGCCGAGCGAATCGGTTTCACTTTTGAAGGGCGATTTCGGCAGGTGATGACCCGGAAACAACGCAACCGTGATACGGACTGGCTCTCCATTATTGATCGTGAATGGCCAGCAATTTCAGCAGCGATATCCACGTGGCTGGGCGAGGATAATATGGATAAACACGGCGTCCAGAAACACAAGCTGGACAGGTTCCTCCTGTAAGGAATTGAGTACGAAACAGTGCGTCCCTACCAGAAAATATGGGGAAGGGGATTTATGCATAAAGTTTATGCTGAGAATGTCGTTTTACAGTGCAATGCTCTGATTTCATCGGGCAAGGATCCGTTTCGGAATGCAAAAGGAATAATTAATGCAAGTTAAAACCGGCAATACTCAAAATCCCCTTATTAGCTATACCTCTACAACAACAACGGCGCAAAAGAACGAATCGACCTCATCGGCAAAAACAACGACTGCAAGTACCGCCACCCAGACCAGTTTTTCCAGCCTGGCGAGTCTGCTGAGTGACGCCGCAACCCGCGCGGAAAAACGTGATGCCACCAGCAGCCGTGCTCAGTTGCAAACGATGGCGGAAGCGCTATTAAATGTGATTGATGGCCCGGTCTACACGCAGAATAAAGCCAAACACGATCAGGAAGTACCGGATACCAACAGCACTGAACTGCTGCAATTAGCGACCAAAGCGACAGACTTCCTCAATGGCAAAACGACCAACCCGTTTGCCGGTATGCAGCGTGAACAGCTTTCCCTGATTGCCTACGATGACGGATCGTCATTTACCGTAAATGAACGACGCGCCGCTCTGAAAGAAATTGGCGTTCAGGAAGATAAGTGGACACAGAGCTTTATCAGCTCTGCGCAAAAAGAGATCGGCGCCACCGGCACTTATAAAAAGTCTTACGCTGAGCTGTTGAACCATTATCGTGAACTGCCGGCGATAGAGCAGGCGCAATACTCCGCCGATCTTGAGCAAAACCTGGTCAATAAGATATCGAGTAAAACCAGCAGCAACAGCAAAGACACGGTATTTACTGATGCACTGCTGACGATGCAAAAACAGCAAATTTCCTCTATGCGGATGCAAATCTCCTCCCTGAGCTTGTTTTCACTGGCGGCCAGCCGTTAATCGTGGATAAGGTACAGCCCGCTTTCTGCGGCTGTACCGCCTGTTCAGTATTGCGCACAGCGAAAAGAGCCAGTATGGTGTGCGCAATTTAGTCCCCGCGCAGGAAACCCTCAATGCATGCCGCAAAAGATCCTTTACATGGTATTACCCTGGAAGCGTTATTGAACGCCCTGGTGGCAAAATATGGCTGGGGTGAACTGGCGAAGCGCGTCAGCATTAACTGCTTTAAAAATGATCCGAGTATTAAATCCAGCCTTAAGTTTTTGCGTCGCACGCCCTGGGCGCGCAGCGAGGTAGAGGCGCTTTATATTGACTCCCTTGAAGACGAGACTGCCGCAGATGCCGAAAATCCATGGGGTAACTGGCAGAGTCGCAACAACGATCGGGCGGAGTAATAAAAGGGGATTGTCTAATGGCAGACAAAGACAGGGAGCTTGCTGCGTTATACCTCATTGAGCACAAACGCCTTGAACGCCAGATTAGCCGCCGGGTGGGGTGCCGCAGTACCGCCAGCGATTTGGTGCAGGATATTTTTTTACGCCTGCTGGAAAAAGCCGATGAGTGGAAAGGTAATTCAGCCGCTTATCTGAGCCGCTGCGCACGCAATGCCGCCATTGACCATCTGCGTACCGAGAAAACCCGGGGGAGTTACCTGCATGATATTGCTGCCGGGTCGGGCGAGGAGCAATCCGTATCCCCGCATGAAATCGTCTGCGCACAGGAAAATCTCCGCCATATTGATGAAGCGCTGGCATCTCTGCCGCAAAAAACGCGGCATATCTTCCTGCTAAACCGGGTGCACGGGCGAAGTTTTTCTGAGATAGCCGAAGTGATGGGCATATCATCGCGGGCAGTCGCCAAACATATGGCGCGCGCCGTTGCAGCCTGTGAAGAGCCATCGCTAAAGGGAGTGAATGATGCCGACTAACCCCGTTCCTTCAGATGCGGAGATCCGTGCCGAAGCACGCCGCTGGTTTCTGATTTTGCAGGACAATCCATCACGCTTTCAGCGGGCAGCCTGTCATCGATGGCGGCTGAGTCATCCTGCGCATGAAGAAGCCTGGATCGCCATTGAGGCCGTCTGGCAGGACACTGCCGTTCCCGGCCAGCAACTTGCTGACAAAGAAGCTGATACCCTGGCGCAGTATCTGGCGGCGATGGATAACAATCGCCATCGGCATAATCGCAGGCGCAGGATGGCAACTGGCGGAGCAGTTTGTATGCTGCTGCTGTTGCTGACGGCAGGATGGTTGCAGAATCCGTCATGGATTGAGAATTTCTCCGCCGATCAGGTTTCCGCCAGGGGAGAGCGCCGGGTTGTGGCCCTGGCGGATGGATCCAAAGTGCTGCTGGATGCGGACAGCGCGTTCAGGGTTGATATCACAGCAGAGCATCGTCGCGTTCATCTGTTGCGAGGAGGCGCATTTTTCGATGTCGTCTCATCCGCCACGCCGTTTATTGTTGAGACTGAAGCCGGAAATGTACGTGTATTGGGCACGCAGTTTGATGTGCGGTTGCTGGACAATAGCGCCGTCGTTACCCTGGCGCGGGGCAGTGTAGCCGTTAGCAGCAACGGCCAGCCGCAGGCAACCATTATCAAACCCGGCCAGCAAGTGGCCTTCAGTGAGCAGGGCGTTGAGACTCCGACAAAAGTCGATCTCCAGGATGCGATGGGGTGGCACGCTGGTCGCTTTACTTTCTACCGAGCCCGTCTTGCCGACGTGGTGCGAGAGGTCGGACGTTATCGTCAGGGGAGGATCATTATGCCTTCGGCGACGCTGGCGGAACAACGTGTTACGGGCAGCTTTTCGTTGGCCGATACGGATAAAGCGCTGGACGCACTGCAGGCCAGCGTGGGCTTCAGAATGCATAAAATGACAAATTACCTGGTGATAATCTCAGAGTAAAAATCTTTCATTTACAATATGTTGTGATTTTTTTAATAAAAAACGCATTTTTCAGGTTCAGTGGTAAGCCTTCTCGTTCGTGATAGTAGTGAAAATGATAATAATTATTGTTTCCATTTAATCGAACTGTCAGAACAGAATAAGGCGCGTTCATGAATAAGAAAAAACTCTCTCCTGCGGGCTATACGCTTGCATCGGCGTTGCTGGTATGCGCAGGAGGAAGGAGTACGGCGATTGCTGACGTTCAGCAACTGCTGACACAGCAATTCAGTTTTAATCTGCCGGCAAAACCGGTTATCCAGTCTGTTAATGAAATTGGTCGAATCGCCGGCCTGTCCGTGGTATTCCGCGAAGACAAGCCGATCACGGAGACGGGCAGACCCGTGCAGGGAAGAATGAGCGTAGACCAGGCGCTGAGCACGCTGTTGAGCGGCAGCGGACTGGGCTACCGTTTCAGCAATGACGGCACGCTACAAATTTTCACCCTGTCAGCAAACGCCGCAGCCAGCGATACCATTGTGGTCAAAGCCAGCAGTAACGGCAGACTCGGACCGGTGAATGGTTATGTCGCCAGTAACAGTGCGGGCGCAACCAAAACCAATACGCCACTACTGAAAACACCGCAGTCGGTAAGCGTGATCACCCGCGAGCAGGTGGATGCTCAGGGGGCGCAAAGTCTGAGCCAGGCGCTGCGCTATTCGGCGGGTGTGGCGGCGGAAGTCAGGGGATCGGCATCGCGTTACGACTTACCTTATATTCGCGGCTTCGGGTCGCCGAACGATGGTAACCAGTATCTGGATGGTCTGCGCCTGCTGCGCGGCGGCGGTTACGCTATCCCACAGATTGAAACCTATGCCATTGAGCGCATTGATTTTCTTAAAGGCCCGTCCTCCACTCTTTATGGCGGCGTTAACCCCGGCGGGCTGATTAACGCGGTGTCAAAAGCACCGTCCAGCGAGTCTCAGCATTCGGTAGAGATGCTCTACGGTAGCCATAAACATATGCAGTTGGGGCTGGATTCAACCGGGCCGCTGACGGACGATAATACAGTGCTGTACCGCCTTATTGCGCTGGGTAAAAAGTCGGACACGCAGGTCGTTAACACCAAAGAGGAACGCTTTTTCGTCGCACCCACGCTTACATGGATCCCGGATGTTGATACCTCTTTCACCTTTAACTTGAGTTATCAGCGCGATCCGGAAGGCGGCTACTACGGCATATTACCCACCGTCGGCAGCCTGTGGTCGAGCCCTGCCGGGCAGATCTCGCGTCATTTTAACGACGGCGATCCCGAATATGATGAGTTCAGCCGTACCCAGACGACGGTAGGCTACCAGTTTGAACACCGGCTGAATGACACCTGGACAGTACGCCACAAACTGCGTTATCTCGATCTGACCACCGTCACCAAAAGTCTTGGAACCGCTGCTCTGGCGGCGGACGGCCACACTATATCCCGTTATGCACTTGGTACTGATGAAACATTACGCGGCGTAACCTCCGATCTGCAACTGCAAGCGGAATTCGATACCGGGCGTTTCTCACATACTCTCGTCTCCGGCTTTGACTATCAGGAATCCACCTGGACACAGATCCGCGATTACGGCGCAGCGCCATCAATTGACTATCTGAACCCGGTATACGGTGTGGCAAACAACCTGACGCTTACGCGGATTAGCAATCAAAAACAGTACATTACCCAGTCAGGATTGTATCTGCAGGATCAGATTGATTTTGAAAACTGGACTCTGGTTACCGGCGGGCGCTATGACAATGCCCGCACCCGTACGGATAACCACTTAGCCAGCACGCGTAGCGTCCAGCAAGATGATGCCTTCAGCGGCAAAGTTGGGGTCATTTACAACTTTGACAACGGCATTGCGCCCTACATCAGCTACTCAACCTCATTCCTGCCGGTTACCGGCAGCGACAGTAACGGCCGGGCATTTACACCGACCACCGCGCAGCAGCGGGAAATAGGCTTGAAATATCAGCCAGCCAGCTTCGATGCGCTCTTTACACTGGCCTGGTTTGATATCACCCAGAAAGACGTGGTGACTTATGCTAACGCCTATACCTCGTACCAGACGGGGGAGCAGCGTTCACGCGGCCTCGAGTTTGAAGCCAAAATGGCGGTCAACGACAACATCAATGTGACCGGCGCTTTCACCTACACCAAAGCAAAAGTGGAGAAAGGGCTGGCGTCTGATGTGGGTCAGCGCCCGATCGGTATTCCAGACTACACCGCATCATTGTGGGCGGACTATGCCTTCCATCAGGGGCTGCTGCAAGGCGTGACGATCGGCGCAGGCGCGCGTTATGTCGGGGAAACCGTAGGGGGCTATTCGCCCAATGTCTACACGGCCAACGCCGCCCGCCTTGATGTGCCGGGGTTCACGCTCTTTGATACCGCGCTCAGCTACGATTTTGGCAAACGTTCATCCACGCTTAAAGGTCTGAGTACCCGACTGAGTGTGAATAATCTGTTTGATAAAGAGTATGTTACCTGCATGTCCAACAATTTCTGCAACTACGGCAACGAGCGTGTAGTGAATCTGTCCGTTAACTACCGCTGGTGATGCCGATGAACCTAAATCTGCAACCGGATACGGGTAGGGTCCCTGATAACAACGGACAACTGGCTGTCCTGCTGGCTATTAGCGCGCTTTACATCAGCTTTGGTATGACCATCGGGCTGATTCAGGGCGGTTTTCCCACCATTATGCGGGCTCAGGGAATGAGCCTTGGGGCGGTGGGGTGGCTATATGCGCTTTATCTGCCCTTTGGCGTGGCGTTTCTGTGGTCTCCGCTGATCGATCGCTGGCGGCCGCCGTTTTTAGTACCAGAGCTGGCCTGGATCGTACCGATGCAACTGCTCTGCGTGCTGAGCGTGGCAACGGTTGCGCTGCTGGAGGGCGCTGCGCTGAGCCTGCTCTTTACGCTGGGTCTGCTGGTCGCATTTGCGATGGCGACCATGGATATCGCCCTGGATGCGCTGGCCGTTGAACGTATCAGCGCAGGCTGGCGACCACGTGCCGCAGCCTGCAAACTGGCGGCACTTTCCATCGGGGCGATGATCGGCGGCGGGATCTTTGTGGCGCTGTACCCCCCGTTAGGCTGGACAGCCATTTTTCTGAGTTATGCCGCATTGCTGCTGTTGTTGATGGTACCGGCGCTGTTTCTCGGCAAAGCGACATCGCATTCGGCAAAGACGGAGGAGCAGAAAAAACAGGGCGCCAGTCTGCAAAAGCTACTGCGCAATCCGGTTCAGCGCCGGAGGCTGATATTGCTGACATTGACCTGCTGCGTGATATTTCCACTATCTGCGCTTAATCGATTGATGTTAGTCGATTTAAACGTACCAATGGAAACGATCGGCAGTCTTGTCGGTACGTTAGGGCCGATAACCATGCTGTTGACCGCCTGGATATCAGCGCCACTGATGCGTCGCTATGGATTGCCCCTGGCGATGATGATATTTACCGGCCTGGGGATACTGGCGCTGGCGGCAATGACCCTGGGCTATCTCTTCACTCAATCCTGGATTGCTGTTGCGGGCACTATCGGTATTGGGGCCGCGGTCAGCGGCATTTTCGTTGTCCTAAGCGCCAGAATTCTGGGCTGGTCACGGGGCAATCAACCGGCAACCGACTATGCCATGTTTTATGGGGTGGGGCGTTTTGCCAGCACGCTGGCGACGATTGCCGTTTCGCAAATGGTCGCGTTGATTAACTGGCCGTTGTTCTATGTGGGCGGCGCGATGGCGCTGCTGGTTGTTGTTGGATTACTGCGTACTTCTGTGCAAGAAAAGGAATAAGAATATGTGTTCAAAAAACGTTTACGACGGTGAAAATCCTGACACCGAGATTTTTGATATTAGCCAGTGGCCGATGGTGTTTATTCGTTTTCCCCAGCTTAATATGCCGGACAGAACCCAACGCTTGTTGCCGAATCAGTTCCCGCAAAATCTTGTGGAAAGTGTATTTAATGGAATAAGGCAGCAATGCAGGCGTCTGGCTGAATGATGAGAATGAGGCCAATGTCCACAAATAGACATTAGTATTGAGCTACTACATCATTGGTGCGCATAATGTACGACTCGTTATGTTGAAAAGGCCGCTGCGAAAATCGAATCCCGCAGCGGCCTCTTTAGCATAACGTCATTGTGCGAACCAAATATAATGCGTTTATGTTACTCTCCGCCTAGTCTGGCGATGTCGAACATATAAATCCGTTCTTTTTTAGAATGAAGAGGGAATGTGCAAAAATGAATATAATCTGGTTTAATTATTTTGGACCAAACTCTAGTATAGAGTTTCTCAGTTTGTAATTCGACGGACACTGAATTTAAGTCTAGATCATAACACTCAGAGTATGTTGCATGTGCTGGACTAGGAAATGTATCTTTATAAATCTTATTGTATTCAGGGCTAAAGTATCTAATTAATGCTGCCTCTGTGAAATTAATTCTTTGTCGCGCTGTTATTTCATTGCTAAGTACATTATTTATATGTTGGTCATCCTCTTCTAATGTTGTCCCATAGTTTTCAGAACGACCATCCATACTTATTAGTAAATACGGGTTCTCAAAATCGGTGAGAATCAACCATATTTCTTGATCAGGAGTATTCTTCATCGCTTGCGCATAGATATTTTGTAACGTTGAGTGAGCTGCTAGTCTATCTGCTGCGCTACGGTCACCATCGCACCCAAATGATTGACCTATATAGATAATCTCTAAATCAATATGCTCCTGTGCTTCATATCCTAAGCACGACAACATCAGCAATACAGATTTACCTTCGGATATTACATCATTGTTTTCATCCCTGATTTTAAATTCGGTATAGGGGTACTCACACTCTAGGGAGACATTAGATGTCTCTAGCAGATTCTTAGTGACAAAGGGAATATCTATATATTTATCTTTAACCTGCTTCCTAAATAATCCTGTAACTTCGCTTTCCGTAAACTTAACCGACTCAGGAACTAAAGTAATTCTTGGTCGCCTGCATATGAAATAAATATGAGGTGAGAAATCCTTGTATATTGGGTTATTAATGTCATTCACATCATCCAAGTGCTCTTGTTGCAATAATACATGCCTGGCGCCAAGCATATTCATTCCGAATTCAGTAATGAACTTTCTTTCTGACATATTATTTATCCTTAAATTGTAAAAGCATCTTTTGTAATTCTGATTTTATCGAAATAATTTGGCTATTTTGTTACCAGTAATAAGAATTCCTTCTGTGCCACCAATAAAGGAGCCCGTATCCAACGATAAGAATCCCGAAGAACATCAGAGACATTCCCCAGCCGGTCCCGTACCACGAAACCATATCATCGAAAACCAACCCACCCATTTCACGTACTCCAGCTGCTTCCTTAAGAATTGGTTTGAATACCGGAATCAGAAAGGCGATAGCCAGTGGTGTACCCCAGCGAACAAGGCCTGTTTCCATTTTGATCCCGAAAAAGATCCCGCCGCCGACAACAAGAAGCCAAAAAATCAGGTTTGGCGCTGTTTCCAGAGCTGTTTGCCATTCAACATCGAATGTCTTCATCAGCCAGGCCATAATAGCTAAGAAGAAAATGGCAACACCGCCTAAAACCAGTACAACGGCGTCCGCATCATTATTTCTGCTCATTTCATCGTCCTTTTGATATGTTCAAAAATCACTCAAATCTGGAACGTGCAGTGTAGGTAATACTGCACGTTTGTACCATTCGTGGTACTCATCCCTTGTTTTTGGAAGACATTAAATCTTCTGCGGCATCTTTAGAATAATTATCAATTAGATAACCTAAAATCTCTGTCCATGTGATTGTTTTTCCTAGTTTTACGCTGGCATTTATAGCCAGACGCTCAAGTTTCATCTTTCTTTCTTCCGTCACGTTATAAGTCGTACGTTTTGCCATGTCTCATGCTCTTTTAGTACCAGATTTGAAAAGAGTATACACGCTCATGAACTCATACCTTCCAAGCCTCTTGAACTCACTAGTTCATAAGTGTAAGGTAACAATTCAAATGAACTAGTGAACTCATGTGTTAATAAGTATTCATTTTTGCATTTTTAAGGATTTATTTTGATCGATTGGCTTACCGGGGTTTTCCCTTGCACACACAAACCGCTTCCGGCGGGTAGTGTCGTCAGCGTTGATGCTGACGGTGCAATCGAGTGGGAAACCGTTAAGCGATTGACTGTGCGCGGCTCACATGAATCAACCCTAAAGGTTCGATCTGTAGGATCAAACGGTGAGGGTAAAGCGACTCATTTGTATATCGATGGTAATCCATCCAAGTTTTTACAGGGGCATTCTGTGGTCGGCTCGGATGATATGCAGGGATTGATGTTAAGGAAGGTGCGATTTAATCGGTGGGGTTCAGTGGAGTCCTTATCTGTATTAGCCTTACCTTAGCTGAGCTGTAT
>NZ_CBFFRJ010000084.1:0-23218 GCF_965644225.1 Phytobacter sp. V91
TGATGCTCACCGACAACCCCCCCGATGATCAGTCGGGGATCTTCCCCGCCTGAGCGGGGAAGGTCAAGACATAAGGGCCGGGGTGAGGGCATCAGGCCGCACCGCGCAGAATATTAATGCAGGATTTTGGCGAGGAAATCTTTTGCACGATCGGATTTCGGGTTGGCAAAGAACTCTTCTTTCGCTGAGTCTTCGACGATTTTACCTTCATCCATAAAGATAACCCGGTGCGCCACTTTACGGGCGAAGCCCATTTCGTGAGTTACGACCATCATGGTCATCCCTTCGTTAGCAAGCTCGACCATTACGTCCAGCACCTCGTTGATCATTTCTGGATCCAGCGCGGAAGTCGGTTCATCAAACAGCATGGCGACAGGATCCATACACAACGCGCGGGCGATAGCCACACGCTGCTGCTGACCACCGGAAAGCTGGGCCGGGAACTTGTTGGCATGGGCGGATAATCCGACGCGATCCAGCAGCTTAAGCCCTTTCTCCCGGGCTGCCGCTTTTTCACGCTTCAGAACTTTGACCTGCGCCAGCGTCAGGTTTTCAATGATCGACAGGTGTGGGAAGAGTTCGAAATGCTGGAACACCATCCCGACCTGAGAACGCAGGGCTGCCAGATTGGTTTTCTTGTCGTTAACCGGGGTGCCGTTAACCACGATTTCGCCTTTCTGTACCGGCTCCAGCCCATTAACTGTCTTAATCAGGGTGGATTTTCCTGAACCAGACGGCCCACAGACTACCACCACTTCGCCTTTTTTCACTTCGGTGGAGCAGTCGGTCAGCACCTGAAAGTGACCATACCATTTAGAAACATTTTTCAGGGTAATCATTAAACTGTCCTTTTCTTCAAATAGCTGACCAACAACGAGGCACTCAGGCTGATAGCAAAATACACGGCACCGGCAAAGAGGATCATTTCGACCTGGGTTCCATCTCGCTCACCAATGGTTGATGCGGTACGGAAGAAGTCCGCAAGGCTTAACACATACACCAGCGAGGTATCCTGGAACAATACGATCCCCTGGGTGAGCAGGAGCGGGACCATGGCGCGAAACGCCTGCGGCAGAATAATCAGTTTCATGGATTGCCAGTGGGTCATCCCCAGCGCCAGCGCAGCGCTGGACTGCCCGCGCGAGATGCTCTGGATCCCGGCACGAATGATTTCGGAGTAGTACGCCGCCTCGAACATTGAGAAGGCGACCATAGCGGAAATCAAACGGATATCCGATTTGGGCGACAGGCCAAGCACGTTTTGTAAAAGCCCGGGCACAATCAAATAAAACCACAGCAGCACCATCACCAGCGGGATGGAGCGGAAAACGTTCACGTAGGCTTTCGCAAACCAGGCGATGGGGGCAAAGCTGGACAGTCGCATTACCGCCAGTAAGGTTCCCCAGACGATCCCCACAATAATGGCTATCACCGTAATTTTCAGTGTGATAACCAGGCCCGCCATCAGGTAAGGCAGGGAGGGCACTATTGAACTCCAGTCAAACTCGTACATCATTTGCCTCCCATATTGCCTGGCAGGCGAATTTTACGTTCAACCAGGTTCATCACCAGCATGATGAAGGCGTTAATCAACACATAAGCAACGGTAATTGCGGTAAAGGATTCCCAGGCATGTGCGGAATAGTCCAGCAGCTTGTTAGCCTGAGCGGCCATATCCACCAGACCAATGGTCGAGGCGATGGCTGAGTTTTTTACCAGGTTCATCATCTCCGAGGTCATCGGCGGCACAATCACGCGATAAGCATTCGGCAGCAGAACATAACGGTAAGTTTGCGGCAGCGTCAGCCCCATCGCCAGACCTGCATTCTTTTGCCCACGGGGCAGAGACTGAATGGCGGCACGAACCTGCTCACTCACACGTGCTGCGGTGAACAAACCGAGGCAGACCATGGAGGAGACGAAGAATTGAATATTGGGATCCAGCTCGGCTTTAAACCACATGCCGATATCTTCCGGCAGCAGCTCAGGCACCACCAGATACCAGGTGAAGAACTGGACGATTAACGGGACGTTACGGAACAGCTCCACGTAGCATGTACCGATGCCGGACAAAATACGATTGGGAACAGTGCGCAGGATACCAAACAGAGAACCAACCAAAAAAGCGATGATCCAGGCGGTGATCGACAGGGCGATCGTGACCTGAAAACCGCTCCATAGCCAGCCAAGATAGGTGGTGTTGCCGAACGGGGCTTGTTGCAGGAAAATTCCCCAGTTCCAGTCTATGGACATAAATCTACTCCGGAAAAAAAAGGGTAGCAGCGCTACCCTCGAAGATTGTATGAAGAGCCTGTATTCGCGCTGAATGGGGAACGACCATTCAACGTATAGTCTGTCCGTGCTGCTTCGACAATCGAGAGGGCAGGTAGACCTGCCCCATTGTTTTAATTAGTTAAGAGCTTTGTCATTCGGTTCTTTGAACAGCGCTTTCATGTCATCAGAGAGATCAAAGTTGATGTTCATGTTTTTCGGTGGAATTGGGTTTTTGAACCACTTATCAAACCATTTTGCTGCTTCACCAGATGTCTGAGCCTGCGCGATGGTGTCATCCATCAGCTTTTTGAACTCTGGATCATCTTTACGCAGCATGCAGCCGTACGCTTCATGAGACTGCGGTTTACCCACGATGTCCCAGTTATCCGGTTTCTTCGCTTTGGCACGTTCGCCAGCCAGCAGGGCGTCATCCATCATAAAGGCCACTGCACGACCGCTTTCCAGGGTACGGAAAGAGTCGCCATGGTCTTTGGCGCTGATGATGCGCATATCCATTTTCTGCTCGTCGTTCAGTTTATGCAGCAGGATCTCAGAGGTGGTGCCGGAGGTGACGACAACCGCTTTGCCTTTCAGATCCGGGAAATCTTTAACGTCGCCGCCTTTTTTAGCCAGCAGACGCGTACCAACCACAAAAATGGTGTCAGAGAACGCGGCTTGTTTTTGACGTTCCAGGTTGTTGGTGGTGGAACCACACTCGAAGTCAAAGGTGCCGTTTTGCAGCAACGGAATACGGTTCTGCGAGGTGATTGGAATCAGTTTTACTTCCAGATCGGGTTTGTTGAGCTTTTTCTTGATTGCATCAACGATGGCATTGGAATAGTCCTGAGAGTAACCCACGACTTTCTGCTCATTGTCGTAATAGGAGAACGGTACTGAGGACTCGCGGTGACCGACCACGATCACGCCGTTTTTGGCAATTTTTTCCAGCGTTGGCTGTTGCGTTGTTGCTTCATCAGCAGCATGTGCCAGGCCGACGGACATTCCCATCACCAGCATTGCAGCGGCCAGTTTACGTAATTGCATATCCAACTCCTTTATCGTCGCGCCAGAGACGCATTGATACCCATTGTGAGTGTTGTGTTTCTTATATCCTGCTGTAAATGCGTGCAGTGTTGTGTGCTTTTGTTAGCATTTAGTTTGGCTTAATGTAAAGATTTTGCTGCGATATTGTTTGTTTTTGCGAAGCGCGCCGCACCGTTTAAAGGCAAAAATCTTTCATTGCACCGTTATGGTGCTGCATGCGTTCCGTTATGGTGCGTCTGATTGCGCATCCGTAAAAAACCGCAGCGATATGATTTTATTAAGCAATTGATGTGCCAAAAATGGCTTTATGGAGAATTTCTTGTGTGGCTGGCCCCTTCCGGGCAGAAGGGGCCGGGGACAGGATTACCTGCGACGCTGTCTCAGACTGAAGATCAGTGCGCCAAAGCCCAGCAGTCCGGTTAAGGCCCAGAGCGGCCAGTTGCCCATCCGGGCATAGGGCGTCAGACCGGCGGTTGGTGTCACTTTACTGGTCAGCACCTCACGCGTGAATTGCGGGAGCATCGCCTGAATTTCACCTTCCGGGCCAATCACTGCCGTAATGCCGTTATTGGTACTGCGCAGCAGTGGACGCGCCAGCTCCAGCGCGCGCATTCGGGCCATCTGAAAGTGCTGCCAGGGGCCGATCGATTTACCAAACCAGGCATCATTTGAGATGGTCAGCAGGAAGTCGGTATCCGGGCGGAAGTTATCCCGAACCTGTTCACCGAGGATAATCTCGTAGCAAATCGCCGGGGTCAGCTTAAAACCATGGGCAGTTAACTGCGGCTGAACGTAGGGGCCGCGGCTAAATGACGACATGGGCAGATCGAAGAACGGCGCCAGTGGACGCAGGATGCTCTCCAGCGGGACAAACTCGCCAAAGGGCACCAGATGGTTTTTATTGTAGCGATCGCCGGAGTTGTAGCTGTATGGGTTATCTTTGCCCAGCGTAATGATGGTGTTGTAGGTATCGTAGCGGTTCTGCTGGTTCAGACGAGCATCCACGATGCCGGTCACCAGTGCGCTGCCATTTTTCTGCATTAACGCATCGACCGCGTTGAGCCAGGGCTGTTGGTTAATTTCCAGATCAGAGATAGCTGACTCCGGCCAGATAATCAGCTGCGATTTACCCATCACTGATTCGCTGGCGTTGAGATAAATTTTCAGCGTTTCAAGCAACTGACCTTCATTCCACTTAAGCGACTGCGGAATATCGCCCTGTACCAGCGATACCTGGGTCGTTCTTTCCGGCAACAGCTGATACCACTGGATGTAACGCAGCGGGAAGGGCAACGCAAAGAGCACCGCTGAGACAATCAACGGACGCCATGAGCGCGTGACCGCCGCCAGTACCAGTAAGCCGCTCACGGCCATCAGCAGGAAGGTGATGGCATCGACGCCCAGGACGGGCGCCAGCCCTTTTAGCGGGCCATCAATCTGGCTGTAACCAAACTGGAGCCACGGAAATCCTGTCAGCACCCAGCCGCGCAAAAATTCGCTAAGTTGCCAGACCACCGGGGCCGCCACCGCCATGCGCAGCCAGCTGGTTTTCGGCCATAAGCGGGTCAGCACGCCGGCAAACAAACCGGTATATAGCGACAGATACGCCGCCAGCAGCAGCACCAGGAAGACGTTGACCGGGCCTGGCATACCGCCAAATTGCGCAATGCTGACATACACCCAATGCACGCCGGATCCAAACAGACCCAGTCCCCAGAAATAGCCGATTGAGGCTGCCTGAAGAGGACGACGATTAAGAGTGAGCGCCTGCAAACCCATCAGGGAGATGAGTGCGGCGGGCCAGATATCATAAGGCGAAAAAGCCAGCGTTCCGCTGGCTCCGAATAGCAGCGCCAGCAGCAGTCTTACGCGCTGGCGTTCAAACAAAGGGGCAAATGCCATTTAAGTTATTCATCCAGTTTCGGTTCGGGGGAATCGTCCGGTATTTTGACATGAACCTGAATGATACGTCGACTGTCTGCCATTGCGACTTTAAATTGGTAACCATCGATATCAACGGATTCGCCGCGCGCAGGTAAATGCCCAAAGGCCTGCATCACCAGTCCGCCGATAGTGTCGACTTCGTCATCGCTGAAGTGGGTGCCGAAGGTTTCGTTGAAATCTTCAATCGGCGCCAGTGCGCGCACTGTCCAGGTATGACGGCTAAGTTGACGGAACTCGATATCCTCTTCTTCGTCATATTCGTCTTCGATTTCGCCGACGATAAGCTCAAGAATATCTTCAATAGTAACCAGCCCCGAGACGCCGCCAAATTCATCTATCACAATGGCCATGTGATAGCGCTGGGAGCGGAACTCTTTCAGCATCCGGTCAACGCGTTTACTTTCCGGAACGACGACCGCCTGACGTAACACTTTTTCCATGCTGAATGCTTCAGCATCGCTGCGCATAAAGGGCAGCAAGTCCTTTGCCATCAGGATCCCTTCAATGTGATCCTTATCTTCGCTGATGACCGGAAAACGCGAGTGCGCGGATTCAATGATGACATCCAGACATTCATCAAGGCTCTGGTTACGTTTCAGGGTGATCATCTGTGAACGTGGGATCATGATGTCGCGGACGCGCTGGTCTGCAATATCCATCACCCCTTCGAGCATTTCGCGGGTGTCCTGATCAATCAGCTCGTTCTGGCCGGAATCACGGATCAATGCCAGTAAATCATCACGGTTTTTAGGTTCACCGTGGAAGAGCTGGCTCAGTAAAAGGGAGAAGAATCCCTTTTTGCTGGTAAGGGTGTCACTACTGTGTGAGTTGTCGTCGCTCATGGCGTCGTATGGGTTCTCTTGTGAGTTAAAATATCGCCGTCAGGCGAAAATTCAGCATCTGACGGCATAATGCTCCAGTGCGCCAGCTAACCGGCGCAGGGGCTATTCCTTTTCGGCAATGTACGGATCCTCATAGCCCAGAGCAAGCATTATCTCTGTTTCGAGGCTTTCCATCTCTTCCGCTTCGTCATCTTCAATATGGTCATATCCCAGCAGATGTAAGCTGCCATGGATAACCATATGCGCCCAGTGCGCATCCAGCGGCTTGCCCTGTTCTTTGGCTTCCAGTTCAACGACCTGGCGGCAGATAATCAAATCACCCAGCAGCGGCAGCTCAATGCCGGGAGGTGCTTCAAACGGGAAAGAGAGCACGTTGGTGGACTTGTCTTTCCCACGATAAGTCAGATTGAGTTCATGGCTTTCAGCCTCATCCACCAGACGGATGGTGACTTCTGCTTCTTCCTGAAACTGCGGAATAACCGCGTCCAGCCAGGCCTGAAATTGCGCCTCTTCCGGCAGGCCGTTGTTATCTTCACACGCCAGTTGTAAATCGAGGATCACCTGACTCATTTTTGCTCATGCTCCTGGGCTTCGCGTTTACGCTCGGCGGCTTGTTCCGCGCGGCGTTTTTGATCGGCTTCTTCCCACGCTTCGTAAGCATTCACTATGCGTGCGACAACAGGATGACGGACGACGTCTTCACTGTGGAAAAAGTTAAAACTGATTTCGTCGACGTTGGCCAGCACTTCAATGGCATGGCGCAGGCCGGATTTCATATTGCGTGGCAGGTCAATCTGCGTGATGTCGCCGGTGATAACCGCTTTCGAGTTGAAACCGATACGGGTCAGGAACATCTTCATCTGTTCGATGGTGGTGTTCTGGCTCTCATCCAGGATGATAAACGCGTCATTCAGCGTTCGACCGCGCATATAAGCCAGAGGGGCAACTTCAATCACGTTGCGCTCAATCAGCTTCTCAACTTTTTCAAAGCCTAGCATCTCAAACAGGGCGTCATACAGCGGGCGCAGGTAAGGATCCACTTTCTGGCTCAGGTCACCGGGTAAGAAGCCCAGTTTTTCACCGGCTTCCACCGCCGGGCGGGTCAGCAGGATACGGCGAATATCCTGGCGCTCCAGCGCATCGACCGCTGCCGCCACCGCCAGATAGGTCTTCCCGGTACCGGCAGGGCCAACGCCGAAGGTGATGTCATGGTCAAGAATGTTGGCAATATACTGCGCCTGATTCGGCGTGCGTGGTTTGATGACGCCGCGTTTGGTTTTGATATTGATAGCTTTTCCGTACTCAGGCACGCTCTCGGCGCTTTGCTCAAGCACCCGGGCTTCTTTGATTGCCAGATGAATTTTCTCTGGTTCAATGTCCTGAGTTTTTCCGCGCATGGGCGCGGTATCGACATAAAGACTCAGCAGAATATCGGCAGCGGCGCTCACGCAAATAGGGCGGCCGGTAAGTTTGAAATGGTTATCGCGACGGTTGATTTCGATGCCCAGTCGCCGCTCCAGTTGTTTGATGTTGTCATCAAAGGGGCCACACAGGCTCAGCAGGCGAGCGTTGTCCGCTGGCTCAAGGGTGATTTCACGCGTATCTGTATTCAAACTGTTCCTCTTATCTTTGGCATGCCTGACAGGGCTTTGCTTATCAGCCTCACGGGGGATAAGCCTTTCAGAGAATTATTCACGCCACGGAATAAAGGCGCAAGCATTGCGATGGATATGGGGGCGGAATGAGGTATTACAAGGCCTGCCGGAAAGGCAGGCCTGAGGGTGTTATGGCTGATAGAACCCTACGCCAGTCTCGTTTTCTTTACGGGTGCGGGCAATCACGGATGCAGGCGATTCTGCCACGCGCAGCCCCATTTCGGCTTCGGTGCGCACCACTTTTCCGCGCAGGGAGTTAGTATAGACATCGACGATTTCCACATCGACGAATTTACCCACCATATCCGGCGTGCCTTCAAAATTGACCACCCGGTTATTCTGCGTACGTCCCGTCAGCTCCATCAGACTCTTACGGGATGTGCCTTCCACCAGGATACGCTGTTCCGTACCGAGCATCCGTCGGCTCCAGGCCATCGCCTGCTGGGTGATGCGCTCCTGCAAAATGTAGAGACGCTGTTTTTTATCTTCGTCTGGCACATCGTCCACCATATCCGCGGCTGGCGTGCCAGGGCGAGCGGAGAAGATAAAGCTGTAGCTCATATCAAAGTTGATGTCGGCAATCAGCTTCATGGTCTGCTCAAAGTCCTGAAGCGTCTCACCGGGGAAGCCGACGATAAAGTCCGAGCTGATTTGAATCTCCGGGCTGGCTGCGCGTAATTTGCGGATAATGGATTTGTACTCCAGCGCAGTGTGCGTGCGACCCATCAGATTCAGTACCCGATCCGAGCCGCTTTGCACCGGCAGATGCAGGAAGTTCACCAGTTCCGGCGTATCGCGGTATACCTCGATAATATCGTCGGTAAATTCGATCGGGTGGCTGGTGGTAAAGCGAATGCGGTCAATACCGTCGATCGCCGCGACCAGACGCAATAAGTCGGCAAATGAGCCGATGCTGCCGTCGTAATTCTCTCCGCGCCAGGCGTTCACATTCTGCCCCAGCAGATTGACTTCACGCACGCCCTGGGCGGCCAGTTGCGCGATTTCAAACAGAATGTCATCGCTGGGGCGACTGACCTCTTCACCACGGGTGTAGGGCACTACGCAATAGGTGCAGTACTTATTACAGCCCTCCATAATGGAGACAAAGGCGGTTGGACCTTCCGCGCGCGGCTCCGGCAGACGGTCGAATTTCTCAATCTCCGGGAAGCTGACATCGACTACCGGGCTACGCGTACCGCGCACTGAATTGATCATTTCCGGCAGACGGTGCAGCGTTTGTGGGCCAAAAATGATGTCAACGTAGTGGGCGCGCTGGCGAATATGGTGACCTTCCTGCGAGGCCACGCACCCGCCGACCCCAATGATCAGGTCTGGGTTTTTCTCTTTGAGTAATTTCCAGCGCCCCAACTGATGGAATACCTTTTCCTGCGCTTTTTCACGAATTGAACAGGTATTAAGCAGCAGCACATCGGCTTCTTCTGCCACGTCGGTGAGTTGATACCCGTGAGTGGCATCAAGCAGATCGGCCATCTTTGATGAATCGTACTCGTTCATCTGACAGCCCCAGGTTTTAATATGGAGTTTTTTTGTCATCGACTTGCTCATGCTTAAAGTTTGTATACCCGGATTGTTTTATTTTGCAGCCAAACGCACCTTTGATGCGAAATGCGACGGGTATAACGCCAGAATTGCAGGGGGATTAGTGTAATGCTTTGGTTGCGTGCTGACCAGTATGACGCTTGTCAGCCTCAAGTGGCAAAAAATCCGGTAAACTTGAGGGATTCTCGTTAAAGGACAATGAGCCATGAATAATCAATCCACTGAAGTCGCGGTTGTCGGCGGCGGAATGGTCGGCGGGGCGCTGGCGCTGGGGTTAGCGCAGCACGGTTTTGCCGTCACGGTTATTGAGCAGCATGCCCCGCCGATGTTTCAGGCGCAGTCGCAGCCCGATGTACGTATCTCGGCCATTAGCGCCTCTTCAGTTGCCCTGCTCAGGGGGCTTGGAGTCTGGGAGCGTATTCAGGCTATGCGCTGCCACCCTTACCGACGTCTGGAAACCTGGGAGTGGGAAAATGCCCATGTGGTCTTTGACGCAAGGGAGCTGAAGCTCCCGCTGCTTGGCTATATGGTTGAGAACAATGTGCTGCAACGGGCTCTGTGGGAGGCGCTTGATGCCCATCCCGAGGTCGTTCTCCGCACACCCTCAACACTGAGTTCACTTGATTTGCAGCACGATAATCATCAACTGACTTTTGCGAATGGCGACACCCTGTCGGCAAAACTGGTGATTGGCGCCGATGGGGCGAATTCGCAGGTACGGCTGTGGGCGGGAATCGGGATCCATGCCTGGCAGTACCAGCAATCCTGCATGCTGATAACCGTTGCATGCGAGCAGGATCCGGGCGACAGCACCTGGCAGCACTTTACGCCGAATGGCCCCCATGCTTTTTTGCCTCTGTTTGATAAGTGGGCCTCACTGGTGTGGTATGACACGCCAGCGCGGATCCGCCAGCTACAGTCCCTGGATATGGCACAACTGCAAAAAGAGATTGCGCTTCATTTCCCGCAGCGTTGCGGCCAGGTTACACCGGTTGCGGCGGGGGCGTTTCCGCTGACCCGCCGCCATGCCTTGCAGTACGTTCGCCCCGGTCTTGCGCTGGTGGGGGATGCGGCGCATACCATCCATCCTCTGGCCGGGCAGGGGGTTAATCTTGGGTACCGGGATGTTGATTGCCTGCTGGATGTGCTGACGCGCGCGCGCAGCCAGGGCGAAGCCTGGAGTAGCCATCCGGTACTGAAGCGTTATCAGATGCGGCGCATGGCTGACAACTTTGTTATGCAAAGCGGAATGGATGTGTTCTATGCCGGGTTCAGCAACGACCTGGGGCCAGTGCGTATTTTGCGTAATCTCGGTTTGATGGCGGCTGAACGTGCGGGTGTCTTAAAACGCCAGGCGCTGAAGTACGCGCTCGGGCTGTAAGGCTTTTCCCCTCTTGCGTTGAGAGGGGAAGTTAGCCTGATGCAGAAGCAGAAAAGCAAAAAGCCCGCCGAAGCGAGCTTTTTACTTTTTAAGTGGCTGGGGTACAAGGATTCGAACCTCGGATGGCGGAATCAGAATCCGCTGCCTTACCGCTTGGCGATACCCCAATAGCGTGAAATTTTACGCATTTATCATAAAACTTCAACTACTGTGCGCTTACCCGAAAGCAAACGACTTTTTAAATTGGCTGGGGTACAAGGATTCGAACCTCGGATGGCGGAATCAGAATCCGCTGCCTTACCGCTTGGCGATACCCCAATTTGTTTCTTTAAATACCACCTGACTGCGGCGATACCTTTTAATATGGTGGCTACGACGGGATTCGAACCTGTGACCCCATCATTATGAGTGATGTGCTCTAACCAACTGAGCTACGTAGCCATACTACATTCTTCGATGGCTGGGGTACCTGGATTCGAACCAGGGAATGCCGGTATCAAAAACCGGTGCCTTACCGCTTGGCGATACCCCAATAACAGCGGAGAACCGCTTACCCGAAGAAAAAATGGCTGGGGTACCTGGATTCGAACCAGGGAATGCCGGTATCAAAAACCGGTGCCTTACCGCTTGGCGATACCCCATCCGTGCAACACCTGTTGGTGAATGGTGCGGGAGGCGAGACTTGAACTCGCACACCTTGCGGCGCCAGAACCTAAATCTGGTGCGTCTACCAATTTCGCCACTCCCGCAAAAAAAGATGGTGGCTACGACGGGATTCGAACCTGTGACCCCATCATTATGAGTGATGTGCTCTAACCAACTGAGCTACGTAGCCATCTTTTTTTCGCGTTACCTTCTCGGCGTTGCGGGGCGCATTATGCGTATTGGGCCTTACAGCGTCAATACCTTTTTCATCGAAAATTGCCGTAATGTGACTGTTTGGTTAGGTTGCGAACAGCATGACGCATAATTCGGCAATTATTGGTTATTTCTCGCTTTTGTGCCCGAAATCGTGGCTGTAAACGAAAACAGGCCCCGAAGGGCCTGTAATGATAACAATCGCTTATTTGTAGGCAGACTGGTGGACGCCCACCGCACGACCTGATGGATCGTTCATTGCTTTGAATGATTCATCCCATTCGATGGCTTTCGCTGAAGAACATGCCACCGACGGGCCGCCAGGGACACATTCTGCTGCGCTTGGCAGCGGGAACAGTTCTTCAAAAATTTCACGGTACAGATACGCTTCTTTAGATGATGGCGTGTTGTACGGGAAACGGTAGCTGGCGGTGGCCAGTTGTTGATCGCTAACCTGTTGAGCTGCAACCTCTTTGAGCGTGTCAATCCAGCTGTAGCCTACGCCGTCAGAGAACTGCTCTTTCTGACGCCATGCAACGCTTGCCGGCAGGTAAGACTCGAAACACTCACGCAGGACGTGTTTTTCCATTTTGCCGTTGCCGCACATTTTATCCTGCGGGTTGATACGCATCGCCACATCAAGGAATTTCTTATCCAGGAACGGCACGCGGGCTTCCACACCCCAGGCTGACATAGCTTTGTTAGCACGGGCGCAGTCAAACATGTGCAACGCTTGCAGTTTACGCACAGTCTCTTCGTGCAGCTCTTTAGCATCTGGCGCTTTATGGAAGTACAGATAGCCGCCAAAGACTTCATCGGAACCTTCACCGGACAGCACCATCTTGATGCCCATTGCTTTGATCTTACGGGACATCAGATACATCGGCGTCGAAGCGCGAATGGTGGTCACATCATAGGTTTCGATGTGATAAATCACGTCGCGGATCGCGTCCAGGCCTTCCTGCACGGTAAAATGAATTTCGTGGTGCACGGTGCCCAGATGGTTGGCGACTTCCTGGGCGGCTTTCAGATCCGGCGCGCCTTTCAGGCCGACGGCAAAGGAGTGCAACTGCGGCCACCAGGCTTCAGAACGCTCTTCATCTTCAACGCGACGCGCGGCAAATTTCTTGGTGATAGCGGAGATGACGGAGGAGTCCAGACCACCGGAGAGCAACACGCCGTAAGGCACGTCAGACATCAGATGGCTTTTAACGGAATCTTCCAGCGCCTGACGCAGTTCATTTTTGTCAGTCACGTTGTCTTTGACCGCATCATAGCTGAACCAGTCGCGCTGATAGTAAGAGCGGATTTCACCGTCTTTGCTCCACAGGTAGCTGCCCGCCGGGAACTCTTTAATGGTGCGGCAAACCGGCACTAACGCTTTCATCTCAGAGGCGACATACATGTTGCCGTGTTCGTCATAACCCATATACAGCGGAATAATACCGATATGGTCACGGCCAATCAGGTAGGCATCTTTCTCTGAGTCATACAGTGCGAAGGCAAACATACCTTGCAGATCATCAAGGAAGTCCGGGCCTTTTTCCTGGTACAGCGCGAGGATAACTTCGCAGTCGGAACCGGTCTGGAAAGCATAGCGATCGCCATATTCCGCGCGCAGCGCCTGGTGGTTGTAGATTTCACCGTTAACGGCCAGAGCATGTGTTTTTTGCTGGTTGTAGAGCGGCTGGGCGCCGGCATTAACGTCGACAATTGACAGACGTTCGTGCGCAAGGATGGCTTTATCGCTTGCATATACGCCAGACCAGTCCGGGCCGCGGTGACGCATCAGGCGGGACAATTCCAGCGCCTTTTTACGCAATTCAACCGGGTCGGTTTTAATATCCAGTACGCCAAAAATAGAACACATAGACTTCTCCGTTACTCTCAGGCATTGCAGTGTTGTTGTGGGTTGCAGACGTCCGCATCATCGCGTTGTCTTATTGCTTGTTAAAGAAAATGCCGTAAAGGCGGCAGGTGCGCAAGCCTTTTACCGCCATAAAAATAAAAAGTGCAATTGTGATTATTGAATGCTGAAAAAAGAACATGAAATGAGCGGCGTTATTGATGAATCATCAAATTTTTGCGCTTTTTATTGAATTGACTTTGTTCTGATGGCGCTAAAAATGAAAAACCACGTCCTGGGACGTGGTCAACATTAAATAACATCGATTTCCGCCACCGACGGGTAAATCCACGAGGGGCGGAACGGCATGCTGTCGATATCATCAAGCGTCGAGACCCCGGAAAGCACCAGGATGGTCTCCAGACCGGCCTGAAATCCGGCCAGAATATCGGTACGCAGATTATCGCCAACGATAACCGTTTGCTCTGAATGCGCCTGCATTTTGTTCAGTGCGGCGCGAATGATCCATGGGCTGGGTTTGCCGACATAAAACGGCTCGCGGCCGGAAATCTTTTCAATGCCTGCGCATAATGCCCCGCAGCCGGGATAGTAACCGCGGCCGTGAGTGTCCGGGTTAGTGGCGATAAAGCGCGCGCCGTTGGCGACAAAGAAGGCCGCTTTATGCATCATTTCCCAGTTATAAGAGCGTGTTTCACCCACAATCACGAAGTCAGGATTGATATCGGTGATCGTGAAACCCGCTTTATACAATTCGTGGATTAACGCCCCTTCACCCACGACATAGGCTTTTTTCCCTTCCTGACGCTTAAGAAAATCGGCTGTCGCCATGGCGGAGGTGTAAAACACACTGGAGGGGACATCGATGCCTGCTGAGGCAAAACGGTTGGCGAGATCCTGCCCCGTCTGAGAAGGGTAGTTGGTCAGGACGACCAGCGGCATGCCCTTTTCCAGAAGGCGAGTAAGAAATTCAGCGGCGCCAGGTACAGCGACGTTATCGTGCATCAGCACGCCGTCAATATCACAGATTACGTTCTGAATGGTCATGGACTATCCGGTTCAACAAAACAATCAGTAACTATAAACCCAGTCAGCCTTCCAGCAAACGTTGCAGCAGCAAACCGTTTAACATGGCGCGTTTGACCAGGGCGAATGCGCCAATGGCGGAGCGATGGTCCAGCGTTGAACGCACCACCGGCAGATTTTTGCGAAAGGCCTTGAGGGACTGAGTATTGATGCAACCTTCAATGGCGGGTAACAACACCTTTTCCGCTTCAACAATTTCCCCGGCAATCACCACTTTCTGGGGATTGAAGAGATTAATGGCGATGGCGATGGTTTTACCCAGATGGCGGCCAACATGTTCAATCACCTCACAGGCCAGCACATCCCCTTTGTTTGCGGCTTTGCAGATAGTTTTGATCGAGCAGTCATCCAGCGTCAGGCGGCTTTGATGGCCCTGCTGCAACAGGTGACGAACTCTCTGCTCAATGGCGGCGTTGGCGGCGATGGTTTCCAGGCAGCCAAAGTTTCCGCAGTGGCAACGTTCACCTAAAGGCTCCACCTGAATATGGCCAATCTCACCCACGTTGCCGTTGCGACCAATAAAAATACGCCCGTTTGAGATGATACCGGCGCCGGTGCCCCGGTGCACCCGCACCAGAATGGAGTCTTCGCAGTCCTGACTTGCCCCAAAGTAGTGCTCAGCGAGGGCCAGGCTACGGATATCGTGGCCCACAAAACAGGTTAATTTAAAGCGTTTTTCCAGGGCGCCAACCAGCCCCCAGTTCTCAACCTGGATGTGGGGCATATAGCGGATCACTCCGCTCTCTGGATCCACCAGACCCGGTAGAATCACTGAGATGGCGATCAGTTCGCGAATTTTACGCTGGCAGGATTCAATAAAGGCGCTGATGGTGTTCAGGAGTGCGTGTTCCAGCGTTTCCTGAGTGCGCTCCGGCAACGGGTAATGCTCTTCTGCAAGTACCTTGCTGCTCAGATCGTAAAGGGTGAGGGTGGTATCGGTACGGCCAAGGCGTACGCCAATCGCCTGAAAATTTCGCGTCTCCGTGATGATAGAGATGGCGCGGCGTCCACCGGTGGACGCCTGCTGATCGACTTCTTTGATCAGCCCACGCTCAATAAGCTGGCGCGTAATTTTGGTTACGCTTGCTGGCGCAAGCTGGCTCTGTTCGGCAATTTGAATGCGCGAAATCGGGCCAAGCTGGTCAATCAGGCGGTAAACTGCCGCGCTGTTAAGTTGTTTAACGAGGTCAACATTACCAATTTGAGCTTGTCCGCCTGATGTCATACCGTTACTTACTCAGTGACGACCTCGTTACCATTAACGATGGTCTTGATGATTTTATAATCGCGTGTGAACGCTGTCAGGTTTGCCACCTTACCGGGGGCAATGCTGCCAAGACTGTCCGCAAATCCCATAGCACGAGCCGGATAGAGCGTCGCCATCCGCAGCGCTTCATCGAGCGCAATGCCGACGTGCTCAACCAGATTGCGCACCCCTTCAATCATTGTCAGGGCAGAGCCGCTCAGTGTGCCATTTTCATCCACGCATAACCCATTGCGGTAGTATATTGTTTTACCAGCAAAAATGAACTGGTCAATATCAGCACCTGCGGGGGCTGTTGCATCTGTTACCAGGCACAGCTTGTTGCCTTTCAGGCGGCTGGCGGTACGCACATTAACGTAATCGACATGCAGACCGTCTGCAATGATACCGCAGTAAACATCAGCGTCGTCGAAGATAGCGCCGGTCAGGCCAGGTTCACGCCCGGTAATGTATGGCATGGCGTTGAACAAATGGGTCGCAAAGGTGATACCGGCGCGGAAACCGACTTTCGCTTCCTTTAAGGTGGCGTTGGAATGACCTGCGGATACCACGATCCCGGCCGCAGCCAGCTTACTGATTACCTCTGTTCCCGCCACTTCCGGCGCGAGGGTGACTTTGGTTATCACATCGGCATTTGCACACAGCAATTCAACCAGCGCGGCATCAGGTTTGCGCACGAATGCCGGATTGTGGGTCCCTTTTTTAACGATATTTAACCAGGGACCTTCAAGGTGCAGACCCAGCGCCTGGTTCGGGTGTTTTGCCAGGTATTCACGCATCACCGCAATGCCCTGTTTCATCAGTGCATCGCTACTGGTGATAAGGGTTGGCAGATAGCTGGTGCAGCCGGATTTTTCGTTGGCCCGCTGCATGATTTCCAGCGTCTCTACGCTGACCGCTTCCGCGGTATCGTTAAACTGTACTCCGCCGCAGCCATTGAGCTGGACATCAATAAAACCGGGGGCAAGTATTGCGCCATTGAGGGTGCGCTGAGCAATACCCGTTGGCAGTTCAGCCAGTGGACAGAGACGTTCAATCAGGCCATTTGCGACAACAAGCGCATGGTCATCCAGAATTTCATGGCCGGTGAAAATACGGCACTGGGTTAAAGCATACATAACGACCCCCGGTTAACAAATGAGTGCCGTTCCGTCGACTGATTCTGACGAAACGGAATCACAATTACAGACCTTTAATATTCTCTGCTTCTAATTCATTGAAGTATTTCAATGTCTTAACTTTCAGTTCCATGGTTGATGGTTCATCGCAAACCATCACCGCTTTCGGGTGCAGTTGCAGGCAGCTGATCGTCCACATATGGTTAACGTTGCCTTCCACCGCGGCCTGAAGGGCCAGCGCTTTCTGGTTACCCAGTACCAGAATCATCACTTCTTCTGCATCCAGCAGCGTACCCACACCCACGGTCAGTGCATATTTCGGCACCAGGCTGACATCGCCATCAAAGAAGCGTGAGTTTGCCACGCGGGTGTCATGGGTCAGGGTTTTAATACGGGTACGAGAAGCCAGCGAGGACGCGGGTTCGTTGAAAGCGATATGACCATCGTTGCCAACGCCGCCCATAAACAGATGAATTTTGCCATAGGAACGGATTTTTTCTTCGTATTGACGGCATTCTGCGTCAATATCGGGCGCATTGCCATCCAGCAGGTTAATATTTTCTGCCGGAATATCAACATGATCGAAGAAATTACGGTGCATGAAACTATGGTAGCTTTCCGGATGCTCTTTCGGCAGTCCGACGTATTCGTCCATATTGAAGGTGACAACATGCTGGAAGCTAACCTGGCCCGCTTTGTGCATTTCAACTAATGCTTTGTAGGCGGTCAGTGGTGTGCCGCCGGTTGGCAGACCAAGAACAAACGGACGATCCGCTGTCGGTTTGAAAGCGTTGATGCGGTTGACGATATGGCGTGCGGCCCATTTACCGACTTGTTCAGCTGTTGCCAGAGGAATCAGTCTCATTATTCACCTCTACATTGATTTAACGTTCGTGGATTGCAGGCCAGTACCTGATTAAGCGTAACGTAGTTTGGCTCCCTATGGGGGCAATCCGTGTTGATTTTTTTAATCATAAAATAAGTTTCACTTGTAAGCCAGAAAAGAGGAGTGTCAATAACAATATTTGGTGACTAAAATCACAAAAAGTGCGCTTTTAATTTGCGAGGCGAATTAAATTTTTACACACTGATACCGTTGTGAAAAAGTCGTACTTTCAGGTTCAGCGAGACAATAAAAAAATACTATGTCTATGCGCCCGTGTGGCGGCAGAGGGGGATAAGATGAATATTTTAGGTTTCTTCCAGCGACTGGGGCGGGCATTACAGCTCCCCATCGCAGTACTACCGGTCGCCGCGCTGTTGCTGCGATTCGGGCAACCGGATTTACTGAACGTTGCCTTTATTGCGCAAGCGGGCGGGGCGATTTTCGATAACCTGGCGCTCATTTTCGCTATCGGTGTTGCCTCCAGCTGGTCGAAAGACAGCGCGGGAGCTGCTGCTCTTGCGGGGGCAGTCGGTTATTTTATTATGACCAAAGCAATGGTCACCATTAACCCTGAAATCAATATGGGTGTGCTGGCGGGTATCATTACCGGTCTGGTGGGTGGCGCGACTTATAACCGCTGGGCGGGAATTAAACTGCCTGAATTCCTGAGCTTCTTTGGCGGTAAACGTTTTGTGCCGATCGCGACAGGCTTCTTCTGCCTGGTGCTGGCGGCAATTTTTGGCTACGTCTGGCCTCCTGTCCAGCATGCTATTCATGCGGGTGGGGAGTGGATCGTTTCGGTAGGCGCAATAGGGTCCGGTATTTTTGGGTTCATTAACCGTCTGCTGATCCCAACGGGTTTGCACCAGGTACTGAACACCATCGCCTGGTTCCAGATTGGTGACTTCACCAACGCGGCTGGCGTCGTGTTCCACGGTGATATCAACCGCTTCTACGCGGGTGATGGCACTGCGGGGATGTTCATGTCCGGCTTCTTCCCTATCATGATGTTTGGTCTGCCAGGGGCCGCGCTGGCGATGTATCTGGCTGCGCCAAAAGAGCGCCGTCCGATGGTCGGGGGGATGTTGTTATCGGTTGCCATTACCGCATTCCTGACCGGTGTGACTGAACCGCTCGAATTCCTGTTCATGTTCCTCGCGCCGTTGCTGTACCTCCTGCACGCGGTATTAACCGGCATCAGCCTGTTTGTTGCAACGCTGCTGGGCATTCACGCGGGATTCTCTTTCTCTGCGGGTGCAATAGACTATGTGCTGATGTACAACCTGCCGGCGGCAAGCCAGAACGTCTGGTTGCTGTTGGTGATGGGACTGGTCTTCTTTGTTATCTACTTCCTGCTGTTCAGCGCGGTTATTCGTATGTTTAACCTGAAGACGCCAGGCCGTGAAGATAAAGACGAAGAAACCGTCACTGAGGAAGCAAACAGCAACACCGAAGAAGGCCTAAACCAGCTGGCAACCAACTACATTGCAGCGGTGGGCGGTACCGATAATCTCAAGGCGATTGATGCCTGTATTACGCGTCTACGCCTTACGGTAGCTGACTCCGCTCATGTCAGTGATGCGATGTGTAAACGTCTTGGCGCATCTGGCGTTGTGAAACTGAATAAACAGACCATTCAGGTCATCGTGGGTGCCAAAGCCGAATCTATCGGCGATGAAATGAAGAAAATCGTGATGCGCGGTCCGGTTGCTGCAGCGTCCACAGCAAGCGTCGCACCCGTCGCTACGGCGGTTAAACCGCAGGCCGTACCTAATGCTGCGCTGATTGCCGGGCTGGTCTCTCCGATTACCGGTGAGGTGGTTTCTCTGGATGAAGTACCGGATGAAGCCTTTGCCAGTAAAGCCGTTGGCGATGGTGTGGCCATTAAACCGACCGATAAAACAGTGGTCTCTCCGGCTGCGGGTACTATTGTCAAAATCTTCAACACCAACCATGCATTCTGTCTCGAAACAGAAAAAGGGGCGGAGATCGTTGTTCATATGGGCATCGATACCGTGACGCTGGGCGGCCAGGGCTTCTCTCGTCTGGTCGACGAGGGGGCGCAGGTGACAGCAGGTCAGCCAGTCCTGGAAATGGATCTGGATTATCTGAATGCCACGGCGCGTTCGATGATCAGTCCGGTGGTTTGCAGCAATATCGACGATTTCTCTGGTCTGGTGATTAAAGCTCAGGGGAGCGTCGTTGCAGGGCAAACGCCGCTGTATGACATCAAAAGCTAATCTCTTCCCGCGTTAGACATGCCAGAAGCGGCAGGGGAATTTCCTCTGCCGCTTTTTTTTGCAGCGCTTAACGGGATTATTCATTGCGCAGGTGTAATTTCCGTAACTAAGGGTTGTCTCAAAGAGCCGCTTATAAGATCATGTGCCGTTATACGTTGTTTACGCCTTGAGGAACCTAAGATGAGTGAGGCTGAAGCCCGCCCGACTAACTTTATTCGTCAGATTATTGACGAAGATCTTGCTACTGGTAAGCACAACTCTGTTTGCACCCGTTTCCCGCCAGAACCGAATGGCTATCTGCATATCGGCCACGCGAAGTCCATCTGCCTGAACTTTGGCATCGCACAGGATTACAACGGGCAATGCAACCTGCGTTTCGACGATACAAACCCGGTAAAAGAAGATATCGAGTATGTTGACTCCATTAAAAACGACGTAGAGTGGTTAGGCTTCCACTGGTCTGGCGATGTACGCTACTCCTCTGACTACTTCGATCAACTGCATCAGTATGCGGTTGAATTGATCAACAAGGGTCTGGCCTTCGTTGACGAGCTTTCTGCGGAAGAGATCCGTGAATATCGCGGTTCGCTCACCGCCCCTGGCAAACACAGCCCGTTCCGCGACCGCAGTGTGGAAGAGAACCTCGCGCTGTTTGAAAAAATGCGTACTGGCGGTTTTGCAGAAGGTAAAGCCTGCCTGCGTGCCAAAATTGACATGGCCTCACCCTTTATCGTGATGCGCGATCCGGTGCTGTACCGTATTAAATTTGCCGATCACCATCAGACAGGCAGCAAGTGGTGCATTTACCCGATGTACGACTTCACCCACTGCATCAGCGATGCGCTGGAAGGCATCACCCATTCGCTATGTACGCTTGAATTCCAGGACAACCGTCGTCTGTACGACTGGGTGCTGGATAACATCTCCATTCCTGTTCATCCGCGCCAGTACGAATTCTCGCGCCTGAACCTGGAATACACCGTGATGTCCAAGCGTAAGCTGAATCAGCTGGTCACTGACAAGCACGTTGAAGGCTGGGACGATCCGCGTATGCCAACCATCTCCGGTTTGCGTCGCCGCGGTTATACCGCCGAATCGATCCGTGAATTCTGCAAACGCATTGGCGTCACCAAGCAGGACAACACCATTGAGATGGCTTCACTGGAATCCTGCATTCGTGAAGATCTTAATGAGAACGCCCCGCGTGCGATGGCGGTTATCGATCCGGTAAAACTGGTTATCGAAAACTATCCGCAGGGCGAAAGCGAAATCGTGACCATGCCTAATCATCCGAATAAACCGGAGATGGGCAGCCGCGACGTGCCGTTCAGCGCCGAGATTTGGATCGATCGTGCTGACTTCCGTGAAGAAGCGAACAAGCAGTACAAGCGTCTGGTGATGGGTAAAGAAGTGCGTCTTCGCAATGCCTATGTGGTCAAAGCTGAACGCGTGGAGAAAGATGCAGAAGGCAATATTACGACCATCTTCTGTAGCTACGATGCCGATACTCTGAGCAAAGATCCGGCGGATGGTCGCAAGGTAAAAGGTGTTATTCACTGGGTCAGCGCGGCGCACGCCCTGCCGGTGGAAATTCGCCTCTACGATCGTCTGTTCAGCGTAGCAAACCCGGGCGCCGCAGAAGACTTCCTGTCGGTGATGAATCCGGAATCGCTGGTGATCAAGCAGGGCTATGCAGAGCCTTCATTGCAGGCTGCGACGACCGGCAAAGCGTTCCAGTTTGAGCGTGAGGGTTATTTCTGCCTCGACAGCCGTTATGCCACGGCTGATAAGCTGGTCTTTAACCGTACCGTGGGCCTGCGTGACACCTGGGCGAAAGCGGGCGAGTAATTACCGCACTGAGCATCCTGAGCGCCGCCTTGTGCGGCGCTTTTTTTGTCTGCAGAAAACCTGCGGCCAGGGGAGACTTTATTTACTCATCATCAGGTTGCACGATACTGAGTCGGGTTAAGAAACCCCGAATTCCCTCTCTGGCCAGTAATACATCAAGGGCGTCCTGCTCACTGGGCGTTAAGTTTTGCAACACATTACTGATGCGTCCCAGGGCTGGCGTCAGTTTTTCAGAGCGGTACTGCGCAGCAGGCTCAGCTAATGCCCGGGGTGATAAGCGGTGGCGCATCGAGGGCGTTTTCATAATGAAAGCGCGCACTTCTTTATTCAGATGAATGAGCCTTGCTCGCCCACCTTTGATACCCGGCAGGCCTTCGGTTGGCCAGTTTTGTTCGCGTATCCAGCGATTCACCGTCTGCTTTGCTACACCGAGAAAGTCCGCTAACTCTTCGGTGGTCATTTTTTCAGGTAGTTTCATAGTCTTTCTGTTCGCGGATCCCTAATCGAGCCAGTAATCCCGTGATCCCTTCACGGAGTAATAATGAAGACAACCGCTTTTGTTCGGAGGAGGTCATCTCTTGTGCCAGCGTCAGCAGCAGTGTTTCCAGCGCGGTGTCGGGTGGCAGAATTGCAGGGCTGGAGATGTCCTGAACGGAGCGTTGCGCATTGCGAATAAACTCCCGGACCTGGTCATTAACATGCACCAGCCGAGCTTTTCCACCTTGTACGCCTGGTTTAGGGGAGGTGACCCAGCCTTCTTTTCGCACCCATTTATTGATGGTCTGGCGGCTGTAACCGGTGAGCTGCGCTAGCTCTTCCGGCGTCATTCGTTCCTTGAGCATGTCATTTCCAGAGTCGTTGTGTGGGTAATTACTCGTTGATGTTATAGCATCATTTTATGTGAAAATGTGACAGGTTTAACTACTGGCTGCGAGTATGCTCGCAATGTACTTCATTTGCTTGCTTTTTCAGCGGTTGATTGCGGCCTGATGATTTTGGCGTTGACACCCGACGAGGGAATTCATATTATGCCGCCCGTCAACACGACACGCTTTACGCGATGGGGCTATAGCTCAGCTGGGAGAGCGCTTGCATGGCATGCAAGAGGTCAGCGGTTCGATCCCGCTTAGCTCCACCAAATCATCATCCCAGGTGATTTTGGCGCGTAAACAATATTGTGGGGCTATAGCTCAGCTGGGAGAGCGCTTGCATGGCATGCAAGAGGTCAGCGGTTCGATCCCGCTTAGCTCCACCAAAATTCAAACCCTCGCGTTTACGCGTAATGCCGATCAGTTAAGGATCGGTTGACCGATCCTTAATCTGCGGCACTATAACGGCTTCCACAACAGGGAGC
>NZ_CBFFRJ010000085.1:0-22951 GCF_965644225.1 Phytobacter sp. V91
GGATTCGACACCCATATCAAAACCGGTAACTCTCAACCTTTCAAGGTCAAGTGTCAGATCAAGTCGCGACTAATACACATAACTGACGATTAAATCGCACCTTCCCTAACTCCATAAACACGATGTTTTTCGCCATCATTGCTTGTTCTTGATTGTACTCATCAACCGATCTTCTATAATGCTCAAGTTTGTCACTCGCCCCTACCACTTGAAATAAATCAATTATAAAAACGGCTATAACAGCCAAGAGAAAAATATATCTCATCATCCTGTAACCACCTTATTTAGTCACTTCCAGACTGCTGTTTGGTTCCGCATCCAGTAATTCATTTAATGTCCTCATATCCTCAGCGGAACCAGTAATGCAGCCCTCAGAACAAAAAGGTGCTTGAGCCGATGGTCCAAATGCATTCAAGCAACTATGAGTCCGAAATAGAGAACGCCCGTGTGTTTCTGTTCCTTCATCAGGAACTAAGACTCTACCGTTACGTTTACCAGTATACGCATCATTATCCCAATGCCAATTACCCGTTGGAATAGGCCCTCTGTTGGCTATAGATGTACAATCAGCATTATCTTTACAGCCAGAACCATCACCATTATTTCCCGATGCCACTGAAATGGAAACATCACTATGAGATGCATCGTCTGCTGTACAACTCAGAGTCTTCCCGGCAATACTATATGAGCATTGAGCCAATCCTAACGGATCTACTTTTACAACTGGATTCAATGGATAAATATAAGGATTCCATCCTCCCCGTAATCCAATCGGATCCGGGGTGATATACCGTCCCTGCTGCGGATCGTAGTAACGGTGGCGGTTATAGTACAGCCCGCTTTCCTTATCGTACTGCTGGCCTGGCAGACGGATTAACTGCGCCAGATTATGTGGGTTATTCTCACTGAGTATATTGCCCCATGCATCATAGTCTGCTGACCAGTCGATTGAGCCATCCTGAGCGATAAGCGCCAACGGCAGACCTCGGTGGTCGCAGTGGTACAGATGGATTTGCCGCTCAGGCGTGTATTCCGGCTCTATCTGGTTTTTTATCCGCTCAGGCGTCAGCCCGCAGCCTGCGAGCCACTGCCGGTTCTGTTCGCTGAGTTCCCCGCGCAGCAGTTCCGCTTCCAGATTATCCACCATCGCTGTCAACTCCGGCGGGAAGGTGATATTCGCCTCCTGCTGGAACTTCTCCGCCAGCGTACGGCGGACGGCTTTTGCCTGCTCTGAGGTGGCAGTTTCAATGTGGATTAAGGGGGTAAAACTCCCCGGCAGATATACCCTCTGGATGCGGGTGCTGTCCGTCTGCACGGTGGTCAGCCGGTCGCCGTCATGGCCGTACCAGGTCACTTCCGGTTCGGGGTTCAGCCACAGATACGTCTCGCCGTTCGAATCACGCTGAAGCTGGCTTTTCCATACCCGTTTGCCGGTGCGGCGGCCCGGCGGGTCATACAGATAGCGGCTTTCCGTCAGCGTATTCCCGTTCTGCATCAGACGCCAGTGCGTGAGCCGGTGCTGGTTATCGTACGCATAATGGTGCGTATGGCTCCCGCCCTCGCGGATACGACGTTCATCTTTTTCCGTCAGCCTGCCGTATTCATCGTGGTGGTAAAAATAGTGTTCATCCTCGCTGATGCGGTTATCCCGCCACGCCGCGGGAAGCACCGGGTACTGCGCCCGGTCTGCCAGCCGGTTGCCCGCCGGGTCGGTAAACCAGCGCTGTAACAGGTCGTGCTGGCGGGCGCTGATTAACCGGCCCGTGTCATCATAGCGGTAGTCGCTTTGCTGATGCAGCCCGCTGATGCGGATAAGCTGTCCGCTGTCGTTGTAATCGTATTCCCGGTTAAGCATCGGGTCGCCGGTTATCTGCAGCTGTCGCTGCCCGGCAGTGTTGTAAACCGTATTCTGTTCATACGCCCCGAAGGTGCGCTGCGTCTCCCGGTGCAGGCGGTCGCGGGTAAAATCGACCAGCGGTGTGTCGCCGAGCTTCATGCCTGCCAGATAACCGGAGCCATAGGTCAGCCACTCCACCGAAGGCAGGGCGTCCGGGGTGGTTTTATTCGCCAGCCCCTGGTGATAGTCATGCTGCGTAACGTGCTGCCACAGTAATTCGCCGGTGTCGGGGTGGTTTACCGTCTGTCGCTCGCGGCTTATCCGCCCCTGTTTATCGTAGTCATACTGCACGGCCACCCGCTGGCCGTCGCTGAGGTGGCTGATTGCCGTCAGCCAGCCGCGCTCGTTGTACTGCCACTGTTCTGCCGGTTCGTCGTTTACGGTGCGGTGCGTCAGGCGGTCAGATTCATCGTAGTGCCAGAGAGTGACGAGGCCCTCATCCTCGCTGCGGATTAGCTGTCCGGTGGCGCTGAAGTGGTAACGCTGCGTCCGGCCGTCAAAGCCGGTTTCCTGCGTCAGTCTGTCCAGTGGGTCGTAAGTAAAGGTGGTGGCAGCACCGTTTTCATTGATAAGCCGGATGACCCGTCCGGCCGGGTCATATTCCATTTTCCGCGTCAGGCCGCCGTCGGTGGTGCTGAGCGGGCGGCCTGCCGCGTCATATTCCGTGGTCTGTCTGCGGCCGTCCGGGTAAATAATGGCCGTCAGGTCGCCTGCCACAGTGTATTCATAGCGGGTGTCGCGGCCCTGCGCATCCTTCCGGCGGATAAGCCTCCCGCGCGCATCGTAAGCGAGGTACTGGCTGAGTCCCTCTTCCTGATGGATGACGGTCATCAGACCAAAGCGGTCATACTCATAGCGGGTGACGTAACCAGAGCAGTCGGTAAAAGTCAGCAACTGGCCGTAGCGGCTCCAGGTCATCTGTTTTTTGCTGACGGTGGCGTCTTCAGCTTCAGCGGGCAGCTCGCTGCGCGGGTCGGCGTAAACATAGCGGGTGATATCGCCGCGGCGGGATATGTCCTGCGTCTGCCTGCCCAGGTCATCATATTCCTGGTGGCTGCGCAGTCCGTCAGGGCCGGTAGTGGAGATGCGCTGGCGCTGGTCGTTGTAACTGAACCGGACTGACCTGCCATCAGGTGCGACAATTTCTGTCACATTGCCGGAGCCGATATTCAGCCGGTATGGCGGCCTCCGCCAGACCGGCTATATTCAGCGTAAAACGCACGCCCTGTGCTGGCATAAGACCTCCCTGATACCTGCAACGTATTAAGGCACGCCGAATATTTGCGGCGTCGCTCTCCTGATCGGCAAATATAAAAAGACTTCATGAAGGTGAAACAGACAAACCCGAAAAACAAGCCGTTAAATTCTTTTTCAGAAAATGACCCTGAGTAAATAAACATTACATTCACCAGCTTTATGTAATTCACTAAAAAAACGATTAATCAGCTATTTCAATATGTTAGGCATAATCATGTTATATAATTGAATATAGCGAATAGGATCACCCGCTCTTACCTTAACTTCTTAAGGTTGTCTTAAAGATCGCTCACTACCATGACAGGATTGTTTCAGTCAGGATCGCTGTTATGTCCCATTTTGCTCTGCGTCGGCCCAGCTTAAGCCGCCTGTCCTATCTTCTCGTTTTCGCACTCTATATTGCGCTGATATTGAACATCGACTTTTATCGCCAGGCCTTTGCCTTACTGCCAGTGAATTCCTGGCATAATGCGCTGGTCTTTTTATCGATGCCGGTAGTGGCATTTAGCGTCATGAATATTGTGCTGACGCTGGCCTCTTTTATACGGCTCGACAGCCTGGTATTAAGTCTGTTTGTGCTGGTCAGTGCTGCCGCGCAATATTTCATGATGAGTTTTGGCGTGATTATTGACCGCTCGATGGCGACCAATATTCTCGATACCACCCCCGCTGAAAGTTTTGCGCTCCTTTCTCCGCGAATGATGATGGTGCTGATACTCAGCGGCGTACTGGTCGTGGCAATCGCCTGGTGGGTGAAAATTAAGCCATCGCTCTCCGTCTGGCGCAGCATTATTAGCCGCCTGATTAGCCTGGCGATATCCGCTCTGCTGATCTTGGTGATTGCCCTGCTGTTCTATAAAGATTACGCCTCCTTATTTCGTAATAATAAGGAGCTGGTGAAATCACTGAACCCGTCGAACAGTATTGCGGCATCACTATCCTGGTACAGCCATAACCGCATGGACAATTTGCCGCTGGTTCGTCTTGGCGAAGATGCAAAACAGGATCCGCGGATGCAGCAAGGCCCGCGTAAAAACCTGACCATCCTGGTGCTGGGTGAAACCTCGCGGGCGGATAATTTCTCCCTCGGCGGTTATACACGCGAAACTAACCCATTGCTGAAGCAGGATAATGTCGCTTATTTCCCGAACACTACCTCCTGCGGCACTGCCACGGCGGTCTCGGTTCCCTGCATGTTCTCCGGTATGCCCAGAGAACGCTATGACGATCAACTGGCGCATCACCAGGAAGGGCTGCTGGATATTATTCAACGCGCCGGGCTTCAGGTGCTGTGGAATGATAATGACGGCGGCTGCAAAGGCGCCTGCGACCGGGTGCCCAATCAGGATATGACGAAACTGAATCTGCCCGGTCAATGTATTGACGGCGAGTGTTTCGATGAGGTGTTATTTCATCAACTGGACGATTACATTAATCATCTCCAGCAGGATGGCGTTATCGTATTACATACGATTGGTAGCCACGGTCCGACCTATTTTAATCGCTACCCGCCCGCGTTTCGTAAATTTACACCGACCTGCGATACCAACCAGATCCAGACCTGTAGTCAGGAACAGCTGGTGAATACTTATGATAATACGATTATCTATGTTGACTATATTGTCGACAAAACCATAAAACTGCAGCAAAGCAAGCAGGATAAATTTACCACCAGCCTGGTCTATCTTTCCGATCATGGCGAATCGCTGGGGGAAAATGGCGTCTATTTGCACGGACTGCCTTATTCCATCGCCCCGGATACCCAGAAACATGTGCCGATGCTTATCTGGCTGTCTGAGGATTACCAGCATCGCTACGGGGTCAATAATCAGTGTTTGCAGCAAGAAGCGCAGCAGAAAAACGTTTCCCAGGATAATCTCTTTTCGACCATGCTGGGATTAACCGGCGTCGGGACCAAAGAATACCGGAAACAGGATGATCTTTTGACCGCCTGCCGTGGAGAGCCGAAATGAAAATTCTGGTGGTAGAAGATGATTCCCTGCTGTTGCAGGGGCTGATGCTCGCCATGCAAAGTGAAGGCTACGTGTGTGACGGGGTTACAACAGCCCATGAGGCGGGCTTAAGCCTGGCGACCGGTCACTACAGCCTGATGGTACTGGATCTCGGTCTGCCTGATGAAGATGGCCTGCATTTTCTGCAACGGGTACGCCGGGAGAAATACAGTCTGCCGGTGCTGATCCTCACCGCCCGCGACACCCTCGGCGACCGCATTGCGGGCCTGGACACCGGCGCCGATGACTATCTCATCAAACCTTTTGCCCTCGAAGAACTCAACGCCCGTATTCGGGCGTTACTGCGCCGACATAACAATCAGGGCGATAATGAAATTATCAACGGCGACCTGACCCTCAACGTCACCCGTCGCCAGGTCTGGCGGGATGGTCAGTTGATTGAGCTGACGCCCAAAGAGTATGCCCTGCTCTCGCGACTGATGCTCAAAGCGGGCAGCCCGGTGCACCGTGAAATTCTCTACAACGATATTTACAGCTGGGACAATGAACCGGCCACCAACACGCTGGAAGTGCATATCCATAATCTGCGCGATAAAGTCGGTAAATCGCGCATTCGTACCGTTCGCGGTTATGGCTATATGCTGGTTAATACTACCGAGCGACAGGATTAAGCGGGTGAAAATTAACCTTAAAGGCTGGACCATGCGCCGCCGACTGGTGATGACCATTGGGGTGATTCTGGTGTTATGTCAGTTGGTGAGCGTGTTCTGGCTGTGGCATGAAAGTAAAGAGCAGATCCAGCTGCTGGTGGAAAGCGCAGTTCATAATCACAACAACCATAAGCATATCCAGCATGAAGTGCATGAGGCGGTAGCCAGTTTGCTGGTGCCCAGCCTGTTGATTATTGGTCTTGCCCTGCTGCTGTGTTTACAGGCCGTGAAGATGATCCTGCGCCCGCTTTCAGAGCTGCAACGGGAGCTGGATGCCCGAACGCCGGATAACCTCGAACCCATTACGCTCAATAACTCGGTACAGGAAGTTGAGGCGGTCGAATCGGCCATTAATCAGCTGGTGGGACGCCTGACCCTGACCCTGGAGCGCGAACGGCTTTTCACCGCAGATGTGGCCCATGAGTTACGTACTCCGCTTGCCGGTTTGCGTCTGCATCTTGAGCTGATGGCGAAAACCCACTCGCTCAACGTCACCCCGCTTATTCAGCGCCTGGATCAGATGACCGATAACATTTCCCAGCTATTGCAGCTTGCGAGGGTTGGCCAGTCATTCTCGGCGGGTAGCTACCAGCAGGTGATGCTGATGAGCGATGTTATTTTACCCATCTGGGGCGAGCTGGACACCATGCTGACCAGCCGACAGCAGGTCTTACTGCTCCCGGAGGATAGTGAAGATGTGGCTGTAGCTGGCGATGCAACCTTACTGCGCGTGCTGGTGAGAAATCTGGTGGAAAATGCCCACCGTTACAGCCCGCCAGCGTCAACAATCCGCATCAGTATTGAAAATGGGGAAGCACCGGTAATAGCGGTGGAAGATGAGGGTCCTGGCATTGATGAGTCACGCAGCGGCGAGCTGAGCAAAGCTTTTGTACGCATGGACAGTCGCTATGGCGGCGCAGGGCTGGGGCTGAGTATTGTGACACGGATCGCCCAGTTACATGATGCACAATTCTTTTTGCATAACCGACAACCCACGCCCGGCGTGCGGGCATGGGTGAGGTTCAAACCGGTGTCGCGTTAAGCGCGTTTAATAACTGAGTACCCAGGTATGGCTAAAGGCAATAACAACGACCAGAGATAGCGCGACAGCAACATACTGATAAATGTTTTCTTTTTGCATTCCGAACTCTCCTGAAATTTGCATGAAGAGTACCGGAACAACATTAAGCAAACATTAAGCACCGGTCAGCATTGCGTGACAGATCTCATATTATGACACCGCAATAAAGAGCTCCCGCAGCTGCTGCAGCTTGTCGCGGCATTTTGCCGCTTCCTCAAATTCAAGATTTTGCGCATGCTGCATCATCTGCCCTTCAAGCTCATGAATTTTTTGCTGCAACGCTTTTGGCGTCAGCGCCCGCTCGGCGGCGTCTGCCTGAGCCGGAGTCCGGGATTTTCCGCGGCTCTTCGCCCGGGTTTTAGCGAGGCTTTCCCCAAGGCTAAGAATATCGACCACTTTCTTATTCAGGCCCTGCGGCGTAATGCCGTGATCTTCATTGTACTGATGCTGCTTCTCGCGACGACGCTCGGTTTCGCCAATGGCGCGAGCCATCGACGGCGTGATTTTATCGCCATACAGAATAGCTTTACCGTTGATGTTACGGGCCGCGCGACCAATGGTCTGGATCAGTGAGCGCTCGGAGCGCAGGAAGCCTTCTTTATCGGCATCCAGAATCGCCACCAGCGAGACTTCCGGCATATCCAGGCCTTCACGCAGCAGGTTGATGCCGACCAGCACGTCGAACTCCCCAAGGCGCAAATCGCGGATGATCTCCATACGTTCGACGGTATCGATATCCGAGTGCAGATAGCGCACCTTCTCTCCATGCTCTTCCAGATATTCCGTCAGATCTTCCGCCATCCGCTTGGTTAAGGTCGTCACCAGCACGCGCTCGTTAATGGGTGAGCGTTTGCGAATTTCGGAGAGCAAATCGTCGACCTGTGTCGCCACTGGGCGAACTTCAATGACCGGGTCAAGCAGGCCAGTGGGACGCACCACCTGGTCAATCACTTCATCGCCCGATTTTTCCAGCTCATAGTTGCCAGGCGTCGCAGAGACATAAATGGTCTGCGGTGCGAGGGCTTCAAACTCTTCAAAGCGCAGCGGACGGTTGTCGAGGGCTGAGGGTAAACGGAAGCCGTACTCCACCAGCGTCTCTTTGCGCGCCCTGTCGCCTTTATACATGCCGCCAATCTGCGGAATGGTAACGTGAGATTCATCAATCACCAGCAGGCCATCGGCAGGCAGGTAATCGAACAGCGTCGGCGGCGGCTCACCCGGCCCACGCCCGGACAGATAGCGCGAGTAGTTTTCAATCCCCGAGCAATATCCCAGCTCGTTCATCATCTCCAGATCAAACTGGGTACGCTGGGTCAGACGCTGCTCTTCCAGCAGTTTGTTATTGTCCATCAGCGATTTTCGGCGAATAACCAGCTCGCTTTTGATCTCTTCCATCGCCTGCACAATACGTTCACGCGGCGTGACGTAGTGGGTCTTGGGGTAGACGGTAAAACGGGGGATCACCGATTCCACCTGCCCGGTCAGCGGATCAAACAGGGACAGCCGTTCCACCTCTTCATCGAACAGCTCAACGCGCAGGGCAATATCGTCAGACTCCGCCGGGAAAATATCAATCACCTCCCCACGCACGCGGAACGTCCCGCGCTGGAAAGCCTGGTCATTGCGGGTATATTGCAGCTCCGCCAGACGACGCAGGATTGAACGCTGATCGATAATCATGCCGTTGGTCAGGTGCAGCATCATCTTCAGATACAGATCCGGGTCGCCCAGACCGTAAATGGCCGACACCGACGCCACCACAATCACGTCCCGGCGTTCGAGCAGCGCTTTGGTCGCCGACAGACGCATCTGCTCAATGTGCTCATTCACTGAGGCATCTTTTTCAATAAAGGTATCTGAGCTTGGCACATAGGCTTCAGGCTGGTAGTAGTCGTAGTAGGAAACAAAATACTCCACCGCATTTTCCGGGAAGAACTCTTTCATTTCGCCATACAACTGGGCCGCCAGGGTTTTATTGGGCGCCAGTACCATGGTCGGGCGCTGCAAATCGGCAATCACGTTGGCGATGGTGAAGGTTTTACCTGAACCCGTCACCCCGAGCAGCGTCTGATGCGCCAGCCCATCTTCAAGGCCTTCTTTCAGGCGGCGGATAGCCTCAGGCTGATCGCCAGAGGGGCGAAAAGCAGAATGCAGTTTTATCGGTTTACTCATGTGAACAGCTACCTGATGAAGGAATGAGCGGGCAGGAAAGTAATTTTACTCACCACGCGGAGATTTGCCAGTAATATATACTGGATGAAAAAACAGTGGCATTATCGTGGATCTGTACTAGCCAGGGTCGCAACAGTGTTTGCTGACCATGAAAACCGACCAGACTGGAACAAAACACCTGCCCTTACGGGTTATCCCCAGAACATTTCGTTTTTTAACATTTGTCAAGGGAGGTAATGAAAGTTTTGTGGCAGCGGGTGACACTTTTCTTACAACCATTGCTTTTATTTAACTAATTGATAAAAAACACTTTTCATCAAAAGCCGCCTTTCGCATCAATTCAGGCGCAGGCCGCGTGTTTACTCGCTTATCGCACTTTTTCTAACTCTAATACACAAGGTTATCCACAGGAATAGTGGATAACTCTCTCCAGCCCATGCGCACCCTGAGTCCACAGATTGCTGACTGGCTGTGTTTTTAGCGTCGTAAAAAATTTTTATCGCTTATTTTCGCAGAATAATTGCTAACGAAACGGCAAAACCGCCTGCGATCGTGCTCACATTTTACCCATTTTGCTGCACCATAAGCGTCAGGGTAAGCACTGACAAAGTGCACGGATTTTCGCCATTTTTGGCGAAAAGGGATTTTAAATACCTGTTTTCTCATCCTTATCTGAAAAGCAAACACCTTTTACGTTTTGGCAAGCCTTTTGCAGACTGATCCTGACCTCAAATCGAGAGAAGGAGCGGATTATGTTGAGCTTACGTTCAGTGAACCAGTATTACGGCAATCAGCATACGTTGTGGAACGTCGACCTCGATTTAGTTCCAGGCGTCTGTACCTCCGTTATCGGCCTGCCGGGTATGGGCAAAACGACCCTGATTAACTGCATTACCGGGTTTTTACCCGTTGAAAGCGGCAGTATGGTCTGGCAGGACGCCAGTGGACCCCCACAGGATATGCTGCACTGGCAGGCAGAGCACCGTTCGGCTATGGGCATCGGTTATGTGCCTCAGGACAGGAGGATCTTCTCCCAGCTAACGGTCGAGGAGAACCTGCATATCGCGCTGCTGGCAGGCCCGGCCCCCCGCAATGCGGTAAGCAGTGAAATTTATGATCTGTTTCCAGAGCTTTATGCCTTTCGTCAGGTGAAAGGGAGCGGATTATCGGAAGATAATCAATATCAGCTGGCGATGGCGCGGGCGATGATCAACCGCCCACGCCTGTTGATCCTTGACGAGCCGACCCGGGGTCTGGGCCAGGCGTTTATTCATAAGCTCGGGAATCTGATCGTGCGCCTGAATCAGGATCTGGGCATGACCATTCTGCTGGCTGAACAACACCTGAATTTTATCCGCCGGGTGGCGGATCGGTTCTGCCTGCTGCATCGGGGACGTAACGTCGCCGAGGGGGACGTTAAGCAACTGGACGAGGGGCTACTCTCGCACTGGATGACGCCGGAGTCAGCACGCTGAGATCGAGATAATGACCTTTTTGCGCATCGTCTGGCGCGTGTGAAAGCCAGGGAATTTCCCCGAGCAGAGGGGCTTTCAACACGCGCCGCAGGGTCGCAAGATATTCGTTGTGCCGTCTGCCAGGCGGTTGTACATCATTGGCAATCCATCCGGCCAGCGTTAACCCGGCCTGGGTAATGGCCTGTGCTGTGAGCATGGCGTGATTAATACAGCCCAGTTTAACCCCCACCACCAGAATCACCGGCAGTTGCTCGGCAATCACCCAGTCGGCGAAGGTGTAACTCTCCGACAAGGGGGTAAACCAGCCTCCCGCGCCTTCCACCAGCACCCACTGCGCACTGCTTTCCAGCTGACGTAATCCGGCAGACATCTCCTCAGGCACAATTGGCGTGCCCGTATCAGCGCTGACGATGTGCGGCGAGGTTGGCTCAGCGAAAGTCCAGGGGTTGACCATTGCATAAGGCAACGGCACGCTGCTGTTTTGCTGAAGCGCCAGCGCATCACTATTACGTAGCCCTTCCGGCGTCATCTCGCAGCCCGAGGCGACAGGTTTATATCCCGCGGTACGCAGCCCGCGTAAATTTGCCGCCTGTAGCAATGCGCAGCTGGCGACCGTTTTACCCACTTCAGTGTCCGTCCCGGTCACAAAATAACGTTCAGTCACGGCGGATAACCCCCCAGAATAGTTGATAGCTTAACGGGAAAAGTCCGTTTTCCTGCGGCCAGGCATGCTGCAATTGCTGCAGTTTGCCGCGCGTCAGCCCACCGCTGCGCCCGCCGTGCAGATGGGTTGCGCCAATGCCTTTGAGTGAACGCATGGCTTCTGCGGCATCCGCAAAATGCAGCGTGATAGTTTCCACGCCAGCGGTAAACTGCCAGCCGCGCAGCGCATGGTAAATCTGCATTGGCGGTAAAAAGCGGTTGGCATGCTCCCCGGAATCCACCGCCTGCCAGGCCTGATGCAGCTCCGCTAAAGAGCCTCCGGCAAGGGTCGTGAAGGCAATCTCGCCTCCCGGTCGCACCACCCGGTACAGCTCATTAAGCGCCTGCGGCAGGGAGTTGCACCACTGCACCGCAAGGTTGCTCCAGGCAAGGCAAAAGTGTGCCTCAGGCAGAGGCATGGCCTCGATATCGCCCTGAATATAGTGCTGCGCCGTTCGCTGAAGGCGTGCTTCTTCAAGCATTCGCGGGCTGAGATCCAGCGCCGTCACCTCTGCGCCTCGCTGCTGCCAGTGATGCCCGGTAGCGCCCGGGCCACATCCGGCGTCCAGCACCTTGCGGACAGGTAGCTCACCAAGACGCGAGAGCAATAATGCCGTGCTCTGGCGCTGTAGCCCATCATGCTGGCGGTAGTGCGGTGCTGCCCGGCCAAAGGCATCAGCTACGGCCTGTTTGTTAACCGGCGTCATGCAGCAGCTCCAGCAACTGGTGGATATCTTCAGGTTCGTGGGCGGCAGTAAGCGTCAGCCGCAAACGCGCCGTGCCGGATGGCACCGTTGGCGGACGGATCGCCGTCACCCAGCATCCTCGTTCGCGCAGGGTACTGGCCAGCCCCAGCGCCCGGCTGTTTTCTCCGACAATCAACGGCTGGATCGCGCTGTTTGATGCGGTGACCTGCATCCTGAGCGACGCCGCCCCCTGGCGAAAGTGGCTAATCAGGCTGGCCAGTTTTTCTCGCCGGGCCATCCCCTCTTCACCCCGAATCACCTTAAGAGATGCGCAAAGCGCCAGCGCCTGGGCAGGCGGCATCGAGGTGCTGTAGATAAGATGGCGGGCAAACTGCGACAGATAGTCGGCCACCGACGCGCTACAGAGTACCGCAGCCCCACTCAGCCCCACGCCTTTACCGAAAGTGACCACCAGAATGTCCGGTTTCACCTGCTGGGCATCACAACTGCCGCGCCCTTCGTCGCCCCACACGCCTATCCCGTGGGCATCATCGACCATCAACCAGCCGTTCGCCTTACGGGTTGCCCTGAGGATATCGGCCAGCGGCGCGCTATCGCCATCCATGCTGAACACCCCTTCAGTCACCACCAGTTGCTCTGCGCTTAGCGGTTTTTCCAGCAGGCTCGCCAGATGGGCAGTATCGTTATGGGCAAAACGACGCAGCTGTGCCGGGCTAAGGCTCGCCGCTTCCAGCAGTGAGGCATGGCTTAGCCTGTCGGCAACAATACGATCCTCTTTCGCCATCAGGGCGGTGATCACCGCCTGATTAGCGGCAAAGCCGGAAATAAACAGGAGGGCGCGCGGGTATCCCAGCCAGTCGGCCAGCGTCTCTTCTGCCAGAAGGTGCGCCGTGGTGTAACCGCTGACATGCCCGGAACCGCCGCTGCCGACGCCGTACTGTTCGGCGCCCTGCTGCCAGGCGCGGATCACCGCCGGGTGAGTACTTAATCCCAGGTAATCGTTGCTGGAGAAATTGAGGTAGCGCCGCGTGTCCTGCACCAGCCAGCGCCCTGCCCCCTGACTCACGCACTGGCGGGTACGCAGGGCATCGCTCTGGCGACGGGAGGCGATTGCCTCGTCGATACGCTGCTGCCAGCTCATACAGCGGCAGCGTTGTAATACTGATCGGTATCGGCATGCAGCAATTGCTGCTCCAGCCGATGCTGCTGCTCATTGTCGCCATTGAGGACTTCCGTCTGCTGGGGGTTAATCCCCAGTTTGCGGAACAGCTGGACGTCTTTGTCCTCTTCCGGGTTCGGGGTCGTAAGCAATTTGCAGCCGTAGAAAATGGAGTTTGCCCCGGCCATAAAGCACATCGCCTGGGTCTGTTCATTCATCTGCTCGCGCCCGGCGGAGAGGCGGACATGGGAGGCTGGCATCATAATGCGCGCCACGGCAATGGTGCGGATAAAATCAAAGGCATCCACATCCTCGGTTTCCGCCAGCGGCGTTCCCTTCACCTTCACCAGCATGTTGATCGGCACACTTTCCGGTGGCGTGGGTAGGTTTGCCAGTTGCAGGAGCAATCCGGCGCGGTCTTTGACCGTTTCACCGAGTCCGACGATGCCGCCGGAGCAGACTTTTATCCCGGCGTCGCGCACTTTGCCCAGCGTATCCAGGCGCTCCTGATAGCTACGGGTGGTGATAATATTGCCGTAGAATTCCGGCGAAGTATCGAGGTTATGGTTGTAGTAATCCAGCCCGGCATGGGCCAGCCGCTGCGCCTGACTTTCACTGAGGGTACCGAGCGTCATACAGGCTTCAAGGCCCATTGCTTTCACCCCTTCCACCATCTGCTCCAGATACGGCATATCGCGATCGTTGGGATTCTTCCAGGCGGCCCCCATACAGAAACGGGTCGATCCGGCATTTTTCGCTTTCCGCGCCGAGTCCAGCACTTGATCGACCTCCATCAGTCGTTCGGCTTCCAGCCCGGTTTTGTAGCGTGCGCTTTGCGGGCAATATTTACAGTCTTCCGGGCAGGCGCCGGTCTTGATCGACAAAAGCGTACTGACCTGAACCTGGCGGGGATCAAAATGCTGGCGATGCACGGTTTGTGCCTCAAACAGCAGTTCGAGAAGGGGTTTGTTAAAAAGTTCAGTGACCTGCGACAAAGTCCAGCGTGCGTGGTGAGCCATTGGCATCTCCAAAATATGTTAATACGTCGTTATTCGGTGTAGAATGGTAAACCTAAATGTTTTTAATTTGGTTTACAAGTCGATTATGACAATGGACGATCTCAGCTTTGACCAGCGCCATATCTGGCACCCGTACACCTCGATGACCTCTCCCCTGCCGGTTTACCCGGTGCACTCGGCGGAGGGCTGCGAGCTGATCCTCAGCGGCGGCGAGCGCCTGATCGACGGCATGTCATCCTGGTGGGCAGCAATCCATGGCTACAACCACCCGGCGCTGAATGCGGCGATGAAAGCGCAAATTGACAGCATGTCGCACGTGATGTTTGGCGGGATAACCCATCCCCCGGCGGTGGCGCTGTGCCGAAAACTGGTGGCGATGACGCCAGAGGATCTGGAGTGCGTCTTCCTCGCCGATTCCGGTTCGGTGGCGGTGGAAGTGGCGATGAAGATGGCATTGCAGTACTGGCAGGCGAAAGGTGAGCCGCGCCAGCGTTTTCTGACCTTCCGTAATGGTTACCATGGCGACACCTTCGGGGCGATGTCGGTTTGCGACCCGGATAATTCCATGCACAGTCTCTGGCAGGGTTATCTTCCCGAGAACCTGTTTGCTCCCGCGCCGCAGAGTCGTTTCGACGGTGAGTGGGACGAACGCGATATGGTCGGTTTTGCCCGCCTGATGGCAGCCCATCGCCATGAGATTGCGGCGGTTATTCTCGAACCCGTGGTACAGGGCGCAGGCGGGATGCGGATGTACCATCCCGAGTGGCTTAAGCGCATCCGTAAAATGTGTGACCGGGAAGGCATTTTGCTGATTGCCGATGAAATCGCCACCGGCTTTGGTCGTACCGGCAAGCTGTTTGCCTGCGAGCATGCGGGTATTGCGCCGGATATTCTGTGCCTGGGTAAGGCGCTGACCGGCGGCACCATGACCCTTTCAGCGACCCTGACCACCCGCCAGGTCGCGGACACCATCAGCAACGGTGAGGCTGGCTGCTTTATGCATGGCCCTACCTTTATGGGCAATCCGCTGGCCTGTGCCGCGGCGACCGCCAGCCTGACCATACTGGAAAGCGGCGAGTGGCAACAGCAGGTCGCGGCCATCGAGACCCGCCTGCAGGCAGGGCTGGAGCCAGCAAAAGCGAGCCACAATGTCGCTGACGTGCGCGTACTGGGCGCCATCGGCGTGGTGGAAACAACCCATCCGGTGAATATGGCGGCCCTGCAACGCTTCTTTGTTGACCAGGGGGTGTGGATCCGCCCGTTCGGTCGGCTCATTTATCTGATGCCGCCTTATCTGATTTCTCACTCGCAACTCACACGCTTAACCGATGCCGTGAATGCCGCAGTGCAGCGTGATGAACTGTTTACCCCTGCTGTTTAGTTAAAAATCGATGGAATTGAAGCTGATTTGCACAATCGGCTTTCCGTTTCGCTCAACTTAGTATAAAAAAGCAGGCTTCTGAGGAATTCATTTAAACTTGCACAGCTGGAGCACCCCTTGAACACATTCTCGGTTTCTCGTCTGACGCTGGCACTGGCTTTTGGCGTGACATTGACCGCCTGTAGCTCAACGCCGCCGGATCAACTGCCTTCCACCCAAACTGCACCGGGTACCGCCTCTCGTCCGATCCTGACGGCTGGCGAAGCGAAACACTTTGTCGCGGCGAATTACTTCGCCTCCATGACCCCGAACGCAGAAGCATGGCGTCCGTTCGCCATCCGTCTGCCGACGCAGGCAAACTTTGTCGTTGGCCCGGCAGGCACCCCAGGGGTGACGCACACCACGATTCAGGCCGCGGTTGACGCGGCTATCAGCAAGCACGCCAGCGATCGCCAGTATATCGCCGTCATGCCGGGTGATTATGAAGGCACGGTGTTTGTCCCTGCCGCTCCGGGCAGCATCACGATTTACGGTACCGGCGAGAAAGCGCTGGACGTGAAAATCGGCCTCGCCATCGACTCCGAAATGGACAGCACCAGCTGGCGTAAACTGGTTAACCCATCAGGCAAATACATGCCGGGCAAACCGGCCTGGTATATGTTTGACAACTGCCAGAGCAAGCGTACCGCGACTATCGGCGTGATGTGTTCTGCGGTCTTCTGGTCACAGAATAATGGTCTGCAACTGCAAAACCTGACCATCCAGAATACCCTGGGCGACAGCGTGGATGCTGGCAACCACCAGGCCGTAGCTTTCCGTAGCGATGGCGACAAAGTTCAGTTGAATAACGTCAATATTCTGGGTCGTCAGAACACCTTCTTTGTGACCAACAGCAGCGTGGATAACACCCTGCGTACCGATCGCCAGACCCGTACTCAGGTGACCAACAGCTATCTGGAAGGCGATGTGGATATCGTTGCCGGTCGCGGCGCGGTGGTGTTTGATAATACCGATTTCCGCGTAGTGAACTCCCGCACCCAGCAGGCAGGCTATGTGTTTGCGCCAGCGACCCTGGCTAACATTTATTACGGTTTCCTTGCCACCAACAGCCGCTTTACCGCTGCGGGCAACGGTGTGGCGCAGCTCGGCCGCTCGCTGGATGTTGATGCCAACACCAATGGCCAGGTTGTGATCCGTGACAGCATGATTAACGAAGGCTTTAACGTGGCCAAACCCTGGGCAGATGCTGCCGCTTCCGGTCGCGCTTTTGCGGGCAATACCGGTGCCGTGGATGATAAAGGCAACGTCCAGCGTCAGCTGAACGACAGCCGTTTCAACCGCGCCTGGGAATTCAATAACCGTGGCGTGGGTAGCCAGGTGATTGTTGAGCCGAAGAAATAAGTGATGTGCTGAATGTAAAAAACCTCGCCGCGGCGAGGTTTTTTTATGCCTGTCGCTTAGTGAGCGTTAACCACCACCCACATTGGCCCCTGGCCTACCGCATAGCGGGATTTTTCCGTCAGCAGACCCTGCGCGCCGGTAATTTCGTACAGTGCGATATGGTGTGACTTCTGCCCGGCAGCAATCAGGAATTTACCGCTGTGGTCAACGTTAAAGCCGCGTGGCTGGGTTTCTGTCGGCTGGAAACCTTCGATAGCCAGTACGCTGCCATCTTCGGAGACGCTGAACACCGTAATCAGGCTGGCGGTGCGATCGCAGGCATACAGGTGACGTCCGTCCGGCGTGATATGAATATCTGCCGCCCAGCGGGTGTCGGTGAAATCAGCGGGCATCATGTCCAGCGTCTGCACACATTCGATCTTACCGTGCGCATCATTCAGCTGCCACACATCGACTGAACTGTTCAGTTCATTGACGCAGTAGGCAAAACGCTGATTCGGATGGAATGCAATATGACGTGGGCCAGCGCCTTCAACGGTGGTCACTTCCGCAGGCTCCTGCGGCAACAGATTACCGTCTTCGGTCAGGGTAAACAGGCAGATACGGTCCTGTTTCAGCGCAGGCACCCACAGAGTACGGTTATCCGGGGAGATATTGGCTGAGTGGCAGCCTTCCAGCCCTTCCACCACGTCGAGGGTTTCGGTGGGAATGCCATCATCAAGCTTCGTCACGCTGACGCAGCCGGCATTGTAGGAGCCACTAAACAGGAAGCGACCGCTGCGATCGGTAGAAATATGGGTCGGGCTACCCGGCAGTGATGCTTCGGCAGTAAAGGTCAGCGCGCCGTCGTCCGGCGCAATGCGGTACGCGATCACGCGAAATTCCGGGCGTACGCCCACATACAGATAGCGTTTGTCAGGACTGATAACCATCGGCTGGACCTGGCCGGGCACATCAACCACCTGCACCAGCGTCAGGGTACCCTCAGGATTCAGGCGCCAAACGTGGATTTGCTGACTTTCCGGGCTGGCGGTATAAACAGTTTGCTTCATGAATACTCCTTTCCTCAATACTGCGATAATTTACCAGGATAGCCTTTTTTCGTGGTGAATGCAGAATTTCGCTGGCGGATTTTGTACCGGACGCGACTCGGTGTACCATCCCCGAAAGCTAAAATTCACCATTGACCACGGAAAACGCCATGACCTCGCGAGTGATTGCCCTGGATTTAGACGGAACCTTACTGACCCCCAAAAAAACGCTTCTCCCCTCTTCGCTGGAAGCGCTCGCCCGGGCCAAAGCAGCCGGGCACCAGTTAATTATTGTCACCGGACGGCATCACGTTGCCATCCATCCTTTTTATCAGGCGCTGGCCCTTGATACACCTGCAATTTGCTGTAATGGCACTTATTTGTATGATTATCAGGCAAAAAAAGTGTTAACCGCCGATCCGCTGCCTGTTTCACAGGCTATCTCACTGATTGAGATGCTGGAAACTCATGATGTGCACGGGCTGATGTATGTCGATAACGCCATGCTCTACGAAAAACCTACCGGTCATGTGATCCGTACCAACAACTGGGCGCAAACCCTGCCCCCGGAACAGCGCCCGGTGTTCACCCAGGTTGACTCCCTGCGCGCGGCAGCAAGCTCGGTAGAGGCTATCTGGAAGTTTGCCCTGACCGACGAAGACACCAGCAAACTGCAACGCTTTGCCCATACCGTAGAACAAACGCTGGGGCTGGAGTGTGAGTGGTCATGGCACGATCAGGTTGATATTGCCCGCAGCGGCAACAGCAAAGGCAAACGTCTGAGCGAGTGGGTAGCCTCACAGGGTCTATCGATGGCGGATGTGGTGGCCTTTGGCGATAACTACAACGACATCAGTATGCTGGAAGCGGCCGGGCTGGGTGTGGCGATGGGCAATGCCGATGACGCGGTAAAAGCCCGCGCCAAAGTGGTAATTGGCGATAACACCACCGACAGCATCGCCAGCTTTATCTACAGCCACCTGCTCTGATCAGGCGGTGATAGACACGCTCTTAATTTGCGCGTACAGCCACAGGCCAGGTTTAACGTTCAGTTCATCTCTGGCCCAGGGGCTGATACGCGCCCAGAGCGTGCGACCCGCGACATCCAGTTGCACCTCAACCTGCCCGTCAGCGTCATATTGCTGTACCACTTTTGCCCGCAGGATATTGCGGATACTGGTATTAACGGGGGGTTGCAGCACCAGAGAGACATCCGTCGCCTGAACGCGAATGCGCACGGCGGCCTGTAGCGGGCGATCCAGTTTATTGACCCAGAGATGCTGATCCCCCAGCGCCAGGGCTGACATGGCGTAGTGCGGATGGTGCTCCAGTACCGTGACTTTCAGCACACTGCTTTGCTGCTCCTGAGGAAGCCAGGGGTTCATCACCCGACTTCCCCAGACATCCTCGAGGTTACCGAAGGCTTTGACCTCGCCGGACTCAAGCACCATGACCTTATCCGCCAGATGCAGGATCTCATCCAGCGAATGACTGACATACAGCATCGGGATATTGATCTCTTTTGCCAGCCGCTGCAAATAGGGCAGCAGTTCGCGTTTGCGCGGAATATCCAGCGAGGCCAGGGGTTCATCAAGCAGCAGTAGCTCCGGCGCGGTCAGCAGGGCGCGCCCAATGGCGACGCGCTGTTTCTCACCGCCGGAAAGACCGCCTGGCAGCCTGTCCAGCAGTTGCTCGATGCCAAGCAACGCCACCAGCTTATCGAACTGACCAACCATCGACTTCGCCATGCCATAGCGTAAATTACCCAACACCTTGTAGTGCGGGAACAGACGGGCATCCTGGAAAACGTAGCCTATACGCCTTTTTTCCGGCGGCAGGCAGATCTTGCTTCCGGCGTCGTAGAGCACGCGCCCGTTGAGGACTATCTTCCCTTCTTCCGGACGCGTCAGGCCGCTAATGGCGTTAATTAATGAGGTTTTCCCCGCACCCGACACCCCGAAGATGGCGGTGATCCCGCTGGCGGGCAGCGTTTCGTTCAGGCGCAGCTGATGGGTGCCCAGCGTCTGGGTGAAATTAAGCTCCAGCATAAATTATCTCCCAATCCGTTCGCGGCTAAGACGGGCCAGCCATTCTGAAATCAACAGAGAGATGAGCGCGAGTACAATAGAGATGGCGCACAAACGGGCGGCAGCTCCCTCACCGCCGGGCATTTGAATCAGGGTGTACATCGCCGAAGGGATGGTCCGCGTTTCTCCGGGGATGTTGGAAACAAAGGTGATGGTTGCCCCAAACTCACCCAGAGAACGGGCAAACGCCAGCACCGTACCGACAATAATGCCGGGAAAGGTTAACGGCAGCGTGATCGTAATAAAGACTCGCCAGCGCCCTGCCCCTAAAGTGCGGGCAGCCTGTTCCAGTTTGGTGTCGACCCCTTCAAGCGCCAGACGAATAGCGCGCACCATCAGCGGGAACGACATGACGGCAGCGGCCAGCACCGCCCCACGCCAGCTAAAAGCGAAGGTGATACCAAACCAGTCAAAGAGTTTCTCACCGATAAATCCTCGTCTGCCCATGGCAATCAGCAGCAAATACCCCACCACAACCGGGGGAAGAACCAGAGGAAGATGCAGGAAACTGTCGAGAAGGGCTTTGCCCGGGAAGGTGCAACGCACCAACAGCCAGGCAAAGAAGATCCCAAAGGGCAAACTAAAAAGAACCGCAAGGGATGAAACTTTCAGGCTCAGCAGCACAGCCTGCCATTCGGGATCCGTTAATATCATTAGTGTGTCGTAAATCCGTAACGTTTGAACACAGCGGAAGCTTCCGGGCCTTTCAGATAGTCGTAAAACGCGCTGACAGTGGCGTTTTTATGACCGTCCGTAATGGCAATCGGGTATTCCACTTTCTTATGAGAGTCTTGCGGGAAAGTTCCGACCACTTTCACCCCTTTGCTTGCAACAGCATCAGAACCGTAGACGATCCCCAGCGGGGCTTCATTACGTTCAACCAGCGCCAGAGCACCGCGTACGTCCTCGGCTGGCGCAAGGCTCGGGGACAAGGTTTCCCACGCACCCAGCTTCTGTAATGCTTCTTTGGCATAAATACCCGCCGGAACGTGATCCGGGTCGCCAACCGCCAGACGGCCGCCTTTCAGCAGGCTTGACCAGTTGGTTTTGGCATCAATGGTGATGTTGCCCTGAGCGCTTTCTTTCGGCGCCACGACCACCAGGCTGTTACCCAGCAGGGTTTCGCGGGTCGCGGTATCGATATTTTTCTTCTCAACCGCGTAATCCATCCATTTCTGATCGGCAGAAATAAACAGATCCGCAGGTGCGCCGGCTTCGATTTGACGCGCAAGCGTAGAAGAGGAGGCAAATGAAGAGACTACCTCGACGTTTTTCTCTTTCTTATAGGCTGCCGCAATATCCTGCATCGCGTTGGTCAGGGAGGCTGCCGCAAACACTGTAATTTTGCCTTCCTCAGCCAGTGCATGTCCGGCGACGGAAAGCGATAAAGTTGCCCCAGCAAAAAGGCGTAACCATGTACGTGCCATCTGTAACTCCTGTGAGTGTCGTTATGTATTGCAAAATATAACGATATCACCACCGGGTTCCTGGTGTAAGATCATATTTATCAGGAATTCCAATGACTAATTGAGTATCGGCAGGAAGTGCGGGGACTTGAATAGCAAAACGCCCGCAGATGCGGGCGTCTGACTGCTGGCAAACCTCACGTTCTGCGTGAGGTCAGCGCATTTTTACAAAATCAGAAATTCACATTAACAGAGAGCCAGTAACTCCTGCCTGGCATCACATATCCGCTTGTTGAAGCCGAAGATGTAAAGTAATCACCTGCTGTCGTGGTTTGACTTCCGACAGGGAATACATAAGTTTTAGTGAAATCCTTATCAAGGAGGTTGTTGACTGCACCGTTTAGCGTGACATCTTTAGATATTTTATACGCCCCGCCAAGATTAAACACGGTATAGGATTTAAAGTTTTCCCCAAGATTGTCATACACCACCTTATTTGCCGCGCTGAGGTTATCGTAGTTTTGGGTAAAGCGTGCTGTTTTTCCCCGATACTCTGCTTTCAGCCAGGTAGAAAACTTATCATTAACATTCCAGTTAAGACGGGCATTTGCCATGTGTTTTGGTGTATTGGTAAGACGAGCTCCCTTGTTATCACCATCCTTCTGCTCGCTGTCAGTAAATGTATAATTCACATTCAGTGACCAGTCTTCTGACCATAACGGTAAGGTCGTGGCCAGCTCCACACCCTGGGTAATTGCTTTACCAACGTTGACATAAGTACTGGTGGTATCGTCAATGGATTCACTGCTGATTTTATTTTTAAACCGGTTATGGAAGAGCGTCGCGTTCGCACTGAAGCCGCTAAAGTTCTCGTAATAAATACCCAGCTCAGTGTTAACGCTTTTTTCAGGTTTCAAATCAGGATTACCAACAGTGGTGATCGTACCCTGTCCGGTGACGCCACTAATACCATTATGTAACTGGGAAAGTGACGGTGTTTTATATCCGGTACTGACCCCTCCTTTGACAGTAATATCCTCATGAGCATCCCATACCAGATAAGCACGGGGACTGACGTGACCGCCAAAAGTCTCCTGATACTCATAGCGAGCCCCATAAGTTAATGCCAGCGGATCGACAATACGCCATTCATCCTCGCCAAAAAAAGACCAGGAGTCCTGTTCAAATTCATTCCCCTTATTGGCAAGGACAATGCCATCTTTCATTCTGGCATTCCAGTATTGCCCTCCGATGGTGGCCAGATGACTGTCGCCAAGCGGAGCAACAAGTTTGGAGTCCAGAATAATATTCGTATTCCTGAGCAATCTCTTTTCACCGGCTTTACCGGAGTCCGCAGGAACAGATGCTTTTGTTATCAGACGGCCTTTGTTTTCCGTCTGATTCCAGGAGAGAGAAGAGTAAGTATCCTCCGGCAGAGCCGGAGGCTTTAGGGTGAGCGCCTCAAAGGCGCCGACAAACCATGAGCCGCCCAA
>NZ_CBFFRJ010000086.1:0-22099 GCF_965644225.1 Phytobacter sp. V91
ATCGGGCCGCATGTTCGACGCTGAAATACCGCTTGCGGCCTGAACCGCAAGACGGTATCTCTCCCACAGGGAGAGGGTGAAAACAAAAGGCAATAAAGGAAACTCATTATGGTCACGCCATATATTTCGATGGCGGGTATCGGCAAATCCTTTGGTCCGGTTCACGCATTAAAGTCCGTTGATTTAACTGTTTACACCCATGAAATACATGCCTTACTGGGTGAGAATGGTGCCGGTAAATCAACGCTGATGAAAGTATTATCGGGCATTCATGACCCGACCAAAGGCACCATCACCATTAATGATGTTAGCTACGACAAACTCGACCATAAGCTGGCGGCACAATTAGGCATCGGCATTATTTATCAGGAACTCAGCGTTATTGATGAATTAACCGTGCTGGAAAATTTATACATTGGCCGTCATCTCACTAAGAAAGTTTGCGGCGTCAATATAATTGACTGGCGCGAAATGCGCGTCCGCGCGGCCATGATGTTATTACGCGTTGGCCTGAAAGTAGATCTTGATGAAAAAGTGGCAAATTTATCTATAAGCCACAAACAAATGCTCGAAATTGCTAAAACTTTAATGCTCAACGCCAGGGTTATTATTATGGATGAGCCCACTTCTTCGCTGACTAATAAAGAGGTTGATTATCTTTTTCTGATAATGAACCAGCTGCGAAAAGAAGGGACCGCCATTGTTTATATTTCGCATAAATTGGCCGAAATTCGCCGAATCTGCGATCGCTATACCGTCATGAAAGACGGCAGCAGCGTCTGTAGCGGGATGGTCAGCGACGTCTCCAATGATGACATCGTCAGACTGATGGTCGGCCGCGAGCTGCAAAATCGCTTTAACGCCATGAAAGAGAGCACCGGCAACATCGAACGGGATACCGTTTTTGAGGTAAAAAACGTCACCAGCCGGGACAAGAAAAAAGTACGCGATATCTCCTTCAACGTGAACCGGGGCGAAATTCTCGGCTTCGCCGGGCTGGTGGGTTCCGGACGTACCGAGCTGATGAACTGTCTGTTCGGTGTCGACAAGCGGGCCAGCGGCGAGAGCCGTCTGAACGGCAAAGAGATATCCCCCCGCTCTCCGCTGGACGCGCTGAAGAAAGGCATGGCCTACATCACCGAGAGTCGCCGGGAGAACGGCTTCTTCGGCAACTTCTCCATCGCCCAGAATATGGCTGTCAGTAAGAGCCTGAAAAAAGGCGGCTATAAAGGGGCGATGGGGCTGTTCAACGAAACAGAAGAGCAGCAGATAGCCGAAGCGCAGCGTGCGCTGCTGGGGCTGAAATGCCACTCCGTAGACCAGAACATCAACGAACTGTCCGGTGGCAACCAGCAAAAAGTGCTGATTTCCAAATGGTTATGTTGTGAACCTGAGGTCATTATTTTCGATGAGCCAACCCGCGGTATCGACGTGGGGGCAAAAGCCGAGATCTACAAAGTGATGCGCCAGCTGGCGGATGACGGAAAAGTCATCCTGATGGTGTCATCTGAGCTTCCTGAAATTATCGCCGTCTGCGACCGCATCGCCGTGTTCTGCGAAGGACGACTGACGCAAATCCTGACCAATCGCGACGATATGAGCGAAGAGGAGATTATGGCATGGGCACTTCCACAAGAGTAAAAGGCGAAATGAGCGAGAAAAAGTCTTTCAACTTCGCGTTGTTCTGGGATAAGTACGGCACCTTCTTTATCCTGGCGATCATCGTTGCCATTTTCGGCAGCCTGTCGCCGCAGTATTTCCTGACCACCAACAACATCACCCAGATTTTTGTCCAGAGCTCGGTGACGGTGCTTATCGGTATGGGTGAGTTCTTCGCCATCCTGATTGCCGGTATCGATCTGTCAGTGGGGGCGATTCTGGCGCTCTCCGGCATGGTTACCGCCAAACTGATGCTGGCCGGTGTGGATCCCTTTTTCGCAGCCGTGATTGGCGGCGTGGTGGTCGGCGGCCTGCTGGGGGCGATTAACGGCTGCCTGGTCAACTGGACAGGGCTGCATCCGTTCATTATCACGCTGGGCACCAACGCCATCTTCCGTGGCATCACGCTGGTTATCTCCGATGCCAACTCGGTGTACGGCTTCTCCTTTGATTTCGTGAACTTCTTTGCCGCAAGCGTGGTGGGTATTCCGGTACCGGTGCTCTTCTCGCTGGCGATCGCCGTGATCCTGTGGTTCCTGACGACCCGTATGCGCCTGGGCCGCAACATCTTTGCCCTCGGCGGTAATAAAAACTCGGCGTTCTACTCCGGTATCGACGTGAAATTCCACGTGCTGGTGGTGTTTATCATCTCCGGTATCTGCGCAGGTCTTGCCGGCGTGGTTTCCACCGCACGCCTTGGGGCGGCAGAGCCGCTGGCCGGGATGGGCTTTGAAACTTACGCCATCGCCAGCGCCATTATCGGCGGCACCAGCTTCTTCGGCGGCAAAGGGCGCATCTTCTCCGTGGTGATTGGCGGGCTGATTATCGGCACCATCAACAACGGGCTGAATATTTTGCAGGTGCAAACCTATTACCAACTGGTGGTGATGGGCGGTTTGATTATCGCCGCCGTTGCCCTGGACCGACTGATCAGTAAATAACCTTTTCGTTAAAAGCCGCAGGCACTCTGCTCTGTCGGTTCGCGCCTCACCAGGGAAAACGCGAACTGACGGGCCTCCTGCTGCCCAAAACCACCAAAGATTCAGGAGTTAACATGAAAATTTCCCCCTCGCTGATGTGTATGGACCTGCTGAAATTTAAAGAACAGATCGAGTTTATCGACACCCATGCAGACTATTTTCACATCGACATCATGGACGGCCACTTTGTGCCAAACCTGACGCTCTCGCCATTCTTCGTCAGCCAGGTGAAAAAGCTGGCCAGCAAACCGCTGGATTGCCATCTGATGGTCACCCGCCCGCAGGACTATATCAGCCAGTTGGCCAGCGCCGGGGCCGACATTATCACCCTGCACCCGGAGACCATTAACGGCCAGGCATTCCGCCTGATCGATGAGATCCGCCGCCTCGGCATGAAAGTCGGTCTGATCCTCAACCCGGAAACCACCGTCGATGCCATGAAGTACTACATTCATAAAGCCGACAAAGTGACGGTGATGACCGTTGATCCAGGCTTTGCCGGGCAACCGTTTATTCCTGAAATGCTGGACAAAATTGCCGAGCTGAAAGCCTGGCGCGAGCGCGAAGGACTAAGCTTTGAGATAGAGATCGACGGCTCCTGTAACAAAGCGACCTACAAGCGGCTGATGGAAGCCGGAGCGGATGTGTTTATCGTCGGCACCTCCGGCCTGTTCAACCACGCGGAACAGATTAGCGATGCCTGGGCCGTGCTGGAAGAGCAGGTCCTGGCGGCTAAAAACGAGGTACGTCCTCATGCACCAACAGCATAATGTGGTGGCAGGCGTGGATATGGGGGCAACCCATATCCGCCTTTGTCTGCAAACAATGGCCGGTGAGATCCTGCACTGCGAGAAACGCCGCACGGCGCAGGCCATTGAAGGCGGCGTGGTTGCCGGGATAACGGGCTGGCTCGAAGCCCTTTTCGAGCAACACAACGCCCGTTGCTACGGGCTGGTGATGGGCTTTCCTGCGCTGGTCGGTAAAGACAAGCGCACCATTATCTCCACGCCGAACCTGCCGCTGACGGCGGAGGCGCTGGTGGGCCTTGCTGAACAACTGGAGTCGGCGCTGGGCTGTCCGGTGGAGTTTTCCCGCGATGTGAACCTGCAGCTGTCGTTTGATGTGCAGGAAAACAGTCTGACGGACAAAGAGGTGCTGGGGGCTTATCTGGGCACCGGAATGGGCTTTGCCATCTGGCTGAACGGCGCTCCCTGGACCGGGGCTCATGGAGTCGCAGGCGAACTGGGCCATATTCCCCAGGGGGATATGCAGCAAAACTGCGGCTGTGGTAATCCCGGCTGTCTGGAGACGGTCTGCTCCGGGCTGGCGTTGCGCCGCTGGTATGAGCAACAGCCCCGCGACTACGAACTGGGGGAGTTGTTTATCCATGCCCTCAACGAACCCTTTGTGCAGACCTTGTTAGACCACGCGGCGCGCGCCATCGCCACCAGCATCAATCTGTTCGACCCGGATGCGGTGATCCTTGGCGGCGGGGTGATGGATATGCCTGCTTTCCCCCGGGAGGCATTGATTGCGGCAACCCGCAGGCATGTTCGCCGTCCGCTGCCCTGGGAAGCCGTGCGATTTCTGTCCGCCTCCTCGTCGTCCTTTAACGGTGCGCAAGGGGCTGCCGCCCTAGCCCGTAGCCGCTTTACGCTGCAATCCGTCGCAGCGCCTGGGCCAGTTGTACACGGGTAAAAGGTTTACGCAGTAGCTCCACGTCCGGCAGCGCAGGATTGTGCCCCGGACGTAAATCCTGACCACTGATCAGCAGCAGAGGCAGATGCGGGTAGTGCTGGCGGGCGAAGTTAATCACTTCGACGCCGCCCAGTTGCCCCGGCAGCATCAGATCGCTTATCAGCATCCCAATCTCCGATGATGCGGCAAGCAGCTGTAACGCCTGTTCCCCACACTCAGCTTCAAGCGTCAGATAACCCAGCTCATGTAGCTGCTCGCACAGGGTGCGGCGGACATCCGCTTCATCTTCGAGCACCAGAATCAGCGTATCTGAGCGAACGCTCTCCTGCGCCACATCCTGTTTTACGACGGTGGCGGCCTGCACCGCCGCGCGGGGAAGCTGCAAACGGACGGTGGTCCCCTGCCCTGGCGCACTTTCGAGCGCCACCCGGCCGCCGGACTGGCGCACAAATCCGTACACCATCGACAGGCCAAGACCACTGCCGCTGCCGGTTTGTTTGGTGGTAAAGAAAGGCTCGAAGACGCGCGCTTTCACCTCCTGCGACATCCCGCAGCCGCTGTCCACCACCTCCAGGGCCACCATATCCTGCCTGCGCCCGTCGGTGCGGGTCACCCGCTGGTTCCAGGTGCGGATCCGGATAACGCCGCTCTGGCCTTCCATCGCATCACGGGCATTCATCACCAGGTTGATAATGGCGTTCTCCAGTTGGCCGACATCAATCCACGCCGGCCAGGCAGGCTGCTGGGCCTCAATCTCCAGAGTGAGCGCCGTCGGCAGTGAATGGCGCATCAGCTCGCTGAGATTCTCCAGCAACGGCTGCATCTCCACCGGATGCGGGTGCAACGCCTGCTTACGGGAAAAAGCCAGTAAACGTTGCGTGAGCAGAGCCCCTCGCTCCGCCGCTTTCAACGCCCGGCTGATGCGGGGAGCGTCCGGCGACGACGGGCTGACCAGCTCCAGGCTGCCAATGATCACCGCCAGCAGATTATTAAAATCGTGGGCCAGACCACCGGTAAGCTGCCCGACGGCTTTCATCTTCTGGCTGTGCACCAGCGCCTCTTCCAGCCCCTTACGCTCGGTTCTGTCCAGCACCACATTGATCATTCCCCGGCCCGGCACCGGGCTGAAGCGTAGTTCGATGGTGCGATTATCCGCCAGCCGCAGCTCCTGTGCTTTGGGCATCAGGCGCGACAGGTTGTCCTGTACGTGATCCGGCAGGCTCCCCATCTGATGCAGCAGGCTCTGATAATGTTGCCCGCGCTGTAAGGCGTCGGCTGCCAGTCCCAGCAGCAACGGGTACTGCGGGTTCCACACCACCAGACAACCGAGATTATCAAACAGGGCAAAACCATCGCGCATGGCGTGAAACGTGGTCTCCAGTTGGGTACTTTTCTCTTTCAGCAGCCTGGAGGTGTGCTCCAGCGAAGCGGTGTTGCGGGCGAAGACGTTAAAAGCGCGCGCCAGTTCGCCCAGCTCATCGCGCCGTTGCAGCGCGGGAACAGACACATCAGATTCCCCGCGAGCCAGTTGGGTCATCGCCCGGGAAATCGCCGTCAGATTGGAGCCAAGATTGCGGTAAATATACCAGCCCGCACAGCCGGTAATGATCAGCGCCAGCAGGGCAAAGGCGCTGATAAAAATGATGATAGAGCGCATCTCGCGGTGGCTCTGGGCGGTACGCTGTTCTGAGGCGTACGCCACCTGCTCAACGTACTGATTAATATCGGTATTGAGGATGGCCACCAGCGCCTTGATATGGAACATCGACCAGTTGATGGCCAGGTCGCTCTCTTCCAACTGGACGGAAAGGGGGCCGAGCTTCGCCAGCTCAGTTTTGAACGCCGGCAAAATAGGGTTCACTACCGGATCCGGGGTGATGTCGGGCAGCGGCGCCATCACCTCTTCCAGTTGCTGTACCGTGGCCTGAGGCGAAGGGGTGCGGATGGCCGCATTCAGCAGGCGATCCATCTCCTTGAGCAAACGAGAGTCGGGTACGATGCCGCCTTTACGCTGATTGATATCCTGGATATGACGCAAATAGCTTTGATTCTGGTACAGAGAGCTGAGCAAGGTGTTGCGTTCGAGGTGGCGACGCTGCCCTCGCTCCAGCATCCGGGTGACGCTTTGCTCCAGTTCATTGCTGCGCAGGGTAATACGCTCGACAAGCTGCGGCTCAAGGCGGGCCAGCGGCGCTCTGGCCAGTTGCTCCAGTGAACGTTGCAGGAGCTGCTGCGTGGCCTGCAGCCGCTCCGCCTCTCCTTTGTACTCCAGCGCCCCCACCACCTGTGACAAACGCACCGCCGCAGTGGCGACATTCGCCGTATCCCGCGCCAGGTTCATGCTGCCGGTCATGTCGTCCAGCGTCTGCTGTTGAACCTGCTCCTGAATCTGGCTGGCATGGCGAAAGCCGAGCACCGCCACGCCGCAGACCATCAGGGTCACGGCCATCACCAGCAGGTTGAAGAACAGTAACCGCCCACGGGCGCTGGCGAAGAACGAATGTTGCCGATAGGGCATAGCGGGCTCCGGTGTCAGTGGTGCGGTCCGGGTGAGGGTGAAGGAAGTTATGTTGCGTAACTGTGATCTTCGTTAACTATTCAACACTATGACAAATATGAACGACCGCTGACATTCTGCGTTTATTTTTGCATGTTGGACTGGCGCAATCGAAACCCTTGCAGGAGATCCGTGATGAGCGAGACGCCAGTGCTGGAGATGCGCGATATCGCCAAAGTGTTCGGCAACTTTTACGCGCTAAAAGGGGTCAGTCTGCGGGTTCAGGCCGGTGAAATCCACGCCTTAATGGGGGAGAACGGCGCCGGGAAAAGCACTTTGATGAAGATCCTCGCCGGGGCCTATACCGCCACCAGCGGCGAGATCCTGATCGACGGTAAACCCTTTCAAATCAAAGGGCCGAAAGACGCCCTGGCGGCGGGCATCACGCTGATTTACCAGGAGATGCAGCTGGCGCCGAATCTGACCGTCGCGGAAAACATCTTTTTGGGCAGTGAAATCTCCCGTGGCGGCCTGGTGCAGCGTCGGGACATGATTGCCCAGGCGCAGACGGTGATTGACCGCCTGGGGGCACAATTTAAAGCCGACGATCGGGTGATGAAACTGACCATTGCCGAGCAGCAGCAGGTCGAAATCGCCCGCGCGCTGCACCGTAACAGCCGTATTCTGGTGATGGATGAGCCGACGGCCGCCCTCTCCTCCCGGGAAACCCAGCGCCTGTTTACGCTTATTATGCGTCTGCGCGATGAAGGGATGGCCATCATCTATATCAGCCATCGCATGGCGGAAGTGTATGAACTTTCCGATCGGGTCAGCGTGCTGCGTGACGGGCAATACGTCGGCAGCCTGACCCGTGACAATCTCAACGCCTCTGAACTGGTGCGCATGATGGTCGGCCGCCCGTTAAGCGATCTGTTTAACAAAGAGCGGGATATTCCCAAAGGCAACCTGCGCCTCAATATTCATCACCTTACCGATGGGCAAAAAATTCAGCCCGTGAGTTTGCAGGTGCGGGCCGGGGAGATTGTGGGCCTCGCCGGACTGGTTGGCGCCGGGCGTTCGGAACTGGCGCAGTTGATTTTTGGCGTGCGCAAAGCCACCGGCGGAGTGATCGAAGTCGATGGCGAGCCGGTGGTAATCCACTCCCCACGTACTGCGATTGATTTAGGCATCGGCTTTCTCACCGAAAACCGCAAAGAGCAAGGGTTGTTTCTGGAGCTTGCGGCCCAGGAAAACATCACCATGGCGACCCTTGAGCGGGACGCCAGCTACGGCCTGCTCGACCGTAAAAAAGCGCAAACCATCTCCGACGATGCCATCAGGCTGCTTAATATCCGCGTCCCCCACTCCCAGGTACGGGCTGGCGGCCTGTCAGGCGGCAATCAACAAAAACTGCTGATCTCCCGCTGGGTCGCTATCGGACCACGCATCCTGATCCTTGATGAACCAACGCGCGGCGTCGACGTCGGGGCCAAAAGCGAGATCTACCGCATCATGAACCAGATGGCGCGCCAGGGCGTCGCCATTCTGATGATTTCCAGTGAACTCCCCGAGGTGGTCGGAATGAGCGACCGCGTGTACGTCATGCACGAAGGCAGTATTGCCGGTGAACTGGAAGGTACCCACATCACCCAGGAAAACATTATGCGACTGGCAACCGGCGTGACCCCATCCCATCAGCAGGCGGTGCACCATGACTGAATCGAAACAGAACCTGACGCCACCGCAGGTGGCGAAATCCGCCTCGGCGAAAAAAATGCTGATGGGCGATCTGATGCAAACGGTCGGTATTTTGCCCATTTTGATCCTGATTGTGGCGATTTTTGGCTTTATTGCGCCGAACTTCTTCACGGAAAGCAACCTGCTGAATATCACCCGCCAGGCCTCCATCAATATCGTGCTGGCGGCGGGAATGACCTTCATCATTCTGACCGGCGGTATCGACCTGTCGGTGGGATCAATTCTTGGCACCACCGCCGTGGCGGCCATGGTGGTATCGCTGATCCCTGAGCTTGCCATGCTCTCAGTGCCCGCCGCGCTGATGCTTGGTCTGGTGCTGGGCTTGTTTAACGGCGCGCTGGTGGCCTTTGCCGGATTGCCGCCCTTTATTGTCACTCTCGGCACCTATACCGCCCTGCGCGGCGCAGCCTATCTGCTGGCGGATGGCACCACGGTGATTAACTCCAGCATCGGCTTTGAGTGGATCGGCAATAACTACCTTGGCCCCGTACCCTGGCTGGTGGTGATTGCGCTGGCGGTGATTGCTGTCTGTTGGTTCATTCTGCGGCGCACCACCCTCGGGGTACACATTTACGCGGTGGGCGGCAACATGCAAGCAGCTCGCCTGACCGGCATCAAAGTGTGGATGGTGCTGCTGTTTGTTTATGGCATGAGCGGCCTGCTCTCTGGTCTTGGCGGCGTGATGAGCGCATCCCGTCTGTACAGCGCCAACGGCAACCTCGGGGCGGGCTATGAGCTGGATGCCATCGCCGCCGTCATCCTCGGGGGAACCAGTTTTGTCGGCGGGATCGGCACCATCACCGGTACCCTGGTCGGCGCGCTCATTATCGCCACACTGAACAATGGCATGACGCTGATGGGCGTTTCCTATTTCTGGCAACTGGTGATCAAAGGGGCGGTGATCATCATTGCAGTGCTGATAGATAAATACCGTACCCGACATCATCAAAGTGCATAACAACAATACCCTACGTGAGGAAAAGACTATGCGTTTGAAGCCACTTGTCACCGCGCTCTGTGCTGGCGCACTGCTTGCTGCAACGCCGTTTGTGCAGGCAAAAGAGTTGAAATCTATCGGGGTAACGGTGGGCGATCTTGCTAACCCGTTCTTCGTGCAAATCACCAAAGGGGCGGAACTGGAAGCCCGTAAACTGGCGGGCGATAACGTCAAGGTCACGCTGGTTTCCAGCGGCTATGACCTGGGTCAGCAGGTGGCGCAAATCGATAACTTTATCGCCGCCAAAGTGGACATGATTATCCTCAACGCTGCGGACTCAAAAGGGATAGGCCCGGCGGTGAAACGTGCGAAAGATGCCGGGATCGTGGTGGTCGCCGTGGACGTCGCAGCAGAAGGGGCCGATGCCACCATTACCTCGGACAACACCCAGGCCGGGGAGATCGCCTGTAAGTACATTACCGATCGCCTGAAAGGTAAAGGCAATGTGGTCATCATCAACGGACCGCCGGTTTCTGCGGTACAGAACCGTGTGGAAGGCTGCCAGACCGAGTTCAAGCGCCACCCGGATATCAAAGTGTTGTCGTATAACCAGAACGCCAAAGGCAGCCGTGAAGGGGGTCTGGAGATCATGACCTCACTGCTGGCAGCTAATCCGAAGATTGACGGCGTGTTCGCAATTAACGATCCAACGGCGATCGGCGCGGATCTGGCAGCCAAACAGGCGCAGCGTAGCGAGTTCTTTATTGTTGGCGTAGACGGTTCACCGGACGGCGAGGAAGCCCTGAAACGGCAGAATTCCCTGTTTGTGGCCACCCCGGCGCAGGACCCGCAGGTGATGGCGGCCAAAGCGGTGGAGATCGGTTACGGCCTCCTGCAAGGCAAAGCTGCACCTACAGCGCCGGTGCTGATCCCGGTGACCATGATCGACAAACAGAACGTCGGTTCCTATAAGGGCTGGACGGTTAAATAAGATTTGTGCGGCCTGAGCCCCTCACCCTAACCCTCTCCTACGGGGAGAGGGAACTCTTTCACCCTCTCCCTTGAGGAAGAGGGCCGGGGTGAGGGGCAATAACACGCACAAATGCCACTGGAGATCGCCATGAAACGCTCCGCAATCAATGAAATTCTCGGCCATACCCGGCAGTTCTTCTCCATGCATGATGTTCATCTTCCGCCGTTCGCCAGCTTTCCCCCCACCAAATGGCGGCAGCTGGACCGCGAAGCCTGGCGCGAGGTTTTCGATCTCAGGCTGGGATGGGACGTGACCGCCTTTGGCAGTGACGATTTCTTCACTCAGGGGCTGACGCTTTTTACCCTGCGCAATGGCTCGCCTAACGGCACGCCTTACCCCAGGTGCTATGCCGAAAAAATCATGCACGTGCGCGACAGACAGGTAACGCCGATGCATTTTCACTGGCGCAAGCGTGAAGACATCATCAATCGCGGCGGCGGCAATCTGATTATCGAACTGTGGAATGCGGGGGCCAAAGAAGAGCTTCTTAACACCGACGTCAGCGTGGTGATTGATGGTTGTCTCCGGACTCACGCCGCTGGCAGCCAGCTACGCCTCTCACCAGGGGAAAGCATCTGTCTGGCGCCGGGCATGTACCACAGTTTCTGGGGCGAAACAGGTTTTGGCGATGTGCTGACTGGCGAAGTTTCGTCGGTCAACGACGACGACCATGACAACCATTTCCTGCACCCGGCGGATCGCTTTACCCACATTCTGGAAGACGAAAGCGCGCAGCTGGTGCTGTGCAATGAATATCGTCTGTTCCTCGACTAAAGGAGATTACGATGTCGCTGATTTCTCTCGCTGAAGGTTTAACCCACGCACGTGAACATCGCTATGCGCTGGGGGCATTTAATGTGCTCGACTCCCACTTCCTGCGCGCCCTCTTTGCCGCCGCAAAGCAAGAACGTTCGCCCTTTATTATCAATATTGCCGAAGTCCATTTTAAGTATGTATCCCTCGATTCGCTGGTTGAAGCGGTGAAGTTTGAGGCTATGCGCAGCGACATTCCGGTGGTACTCAATCTTGACCACGGCCTGCATTTTGAGTCGGTGGTGCGCGCCTTAAGGCTCGGCTTTAGCTCGGTGATGTTCGACGGCTCTACCCTTGAGTACGAAGAGAATATTCGCCAGACACGGGAAGTGGTGAAGATGTGTCATGCGGTCGGCGTGTCGGTGGAAGCCGAGCTGGGGGCGGTGGGCGGCGATGAAGGCGGCGCGCTGTACGGTCATGCGGACGAAGCCTTCTTTACCGATCCGGCGCTTGCCCGTGACTTTGTCGACCGAACCGGCATCGACGCCCTGGCCGTCGCCATTGGCAACGCGCACGGAAAATACAAAGGCGAGCCGAAACTCGATTTCCCCCGTCTGGAGATGATCCGTCAGCAAACGGGCCTGCCGCTGGTGTTACACGGCGGTTCAGGGATCAGCGATGCCGATTTCCGGCGCGCAATTTCCTTAGGCATTCACAAAATCAATTTCTACACCGGCATGTCCCAGGCCGCACTCAACGCCATCGAAGCGCGAATGGCCGACCGCCAGCCTGTTTATGACGAGTTTGCGCAGTTGCTACTCAGCATTGAAGAGGCCATTACCGATACCGTCGCCGGGCAAATGCGCACCTTTGGCAGCGCAGGACAATGCTGATGGAACGAAAGCTGATGGAACTAAAAGGAATTATCGCCGCCGGCAATATGCTCGTCGATCATGTCCATCAAATCGTACAGTGGCCCGAACGCGGCTGGCTGGCGGAGATCACGCAGAGTGAGCGTTCCACCGGCGGCGCACCGCTGAACGTCCTGCTGACGTTGGCGAAAATGCACACCGGGATGCCACTACAGGCGGTCGGCCTGGTGGGTGAAGACAGCGACGGGGACTACATTATGGCGATGCTTGAGCAGTATCACGTCAATCGCCAGCATGTACAGCGCACTCACGTTGCCCCGACCTCCATGTCGCAGGTGATGACCGATCCAAGCGGCCAGCGCACCTTTTTCCATTCGCCGGGGGCCAACCGCCTGCTCGATCTCCCGGCATTTGAGCAGCTCGACGCCAGCATGAAAATCTTCCATCTTGGCTATCTTTTACTGCTCGACAGCCTTGATCTGCCGGATGAGCAATATGGCACCCGCAGCGCCCGTCTGCTGGCGCAGATGCGCGCCCTGGGCTATGAAACCTCCCTCGATCTGGTCTCCCGCAAAGGCGATCCGCGCTATCAGCCGCTGGTCCTGCCCTGCCTGCCCTATCTTGATTATCTGGTGATTAACGAACTGGAAGCGGGCGAGTTTAGCGGTCTGGAAATGCGCACGGCTGACGATGCTCCACATATCGGCAACATTGCCGCCGCTGCCGCCCGGTTGCTGAGTGCCGGGGTTAAACAGCGGGTGGTCATCCACTGCCCGGAAGGCGCATGGGGCGTGCAGACGGGGAGCGAAGGACAATGGGTCGCCTCAGCGATGCTTAAGCAGGAGGAGATTGTTGGCAGCGTCGGCGCCGGGGATGCATTCTGCGCCGGGCTGTTGTACGGCTGTCATGAGCGCTGGTCGTTATCGCAAAGCATTTATCTGGCCCATGCCTGCGCGCGCGCCAGTCTGTTGTGCGCCAATGCCATCGATGGCGCTAAGACGCTGGAGGCGCTGCTTACGGAGTTGCCGGAGGGGTTGTAAACGCCTTATCCAGCCAACAGCACGCCATGGGCGACATCGGCGGCAAAGACATAGCCAAGACCACGGATGGTTTTGATCAACGCAGGCTGGTGGGGAGTGATTTCGATTTTGCGCCGCAGGCGCATGATCAGCACATCGATGGTGCGGTCAAACACCTCGATGCTTTCGCTATGGGTCAGCTCCAGCAACTGCTCGCGGTTAAGCACGCGCCGGGCATTTTGCACCAGCGCCAGCAGCAGGCTGTACTCACCCTGGGTCAGCGCCACCGGCTGCTGTTTTGCATCCATCAGCACACACCGCGCCGGATCAAGATGCCAGCCATTAAAGCTGAAGCCTGGCATTTTCACGGCGGCGGTTTCTGCGGCCAGCACGCCGGTACGCCGCAGCACGGCTTTGACACGGGCCACCAGCACGCGCGCGTTAAAAGGCTTGCCGATGTAGTCGTCAGCGCCCATCTCCAGCCCGACCACCACATCAGATTCGCTGCCAAGACCCGTCAACATAATCACGGGCAGCTCAGGGCGCTGCTTCTGCAATTGTTGCAGGACCAGCAGCCCGTTAATGTCCGGCAGCACCATGTCGAGTAAAACCAGGGCAATCTCCGGATGACTCTCCACTGCCGCAATGGCATCCCGCCCGTTATGGCACCGATGGACGCTAAAAACATGCTCGCTGAGCACATCGTTAAGCAATTCACAGACCGCTATGTCGTCATCCACAACCAGAATCGCAGGTTTCATCGTCCGCTTCCGCCAGCAAAGATTTAATCACTCTGCTCTATTTTATTTGGCGAATTGATAAAGACGGTGAACTCATGCCGTTTTTATAATCACGATCACATCCCCTCGCCCTCGTCACGTCAAATCTGACGACAACATGCCCTTCGTCAGTATTTTGAACAAAAACTCGCCGTAAAATCAGTGAATACCCACAAAAGTTGTATGGCATGGAAGATGCATAATGGGTCTGCTGCGCGCAAGCGCACTCTTTATTAACTGGAGCGATAGCGATGAAAAAAGTCGTCACGGTTTGCCCCTATTGCGCCTCGGGTTGCAAGATAAACCTGGTGGTGGATAACGGCAAAATCGTTCGGGCTGAGGCAGCGCAGGGAAAAACCAACCAGGGCACGCTGTGTCTGAAAGGCTACTATGGCTGGGATTTTATTAACGATACCCAAATTCTGACGCCTCGTCTGAAAACCCCCATGATCCGTCGTGAGCGCGGCGGAAAACTTGAATCCGTCTCCTGGGACGAAGCGCTGGATTACGTTGCCACGCGCCTTAGCGCCGTGAAAGAGAAGTATGGCCCGGACGCGATCCAGACCACCGGCTCTTCACGTGGTACAGGTAACGAAACCAACTACATCATGCAAAAATTCGCGCGCGCCGTTATTGGTACCAATAACGTCGACTGCTGCGCACGTGTCTGACACGGCCCCTCGGTTGCAGGTCTGCACCAATCGGTCGGAAATGGCGCGATGAGTAACGCGATTAACGAAATTGATAACACCGATCTGGTGTTTATCTTTGGCTACAACCCGGCAGATTCTCACCCTATCGTCGCCAATCATGTGATTCGGGCGAAACAGAACGGGGCGAAAATCATCGTCTGCGATCCGCGTAAAATCGAAACCGCGCGCATTGCGGATCTGCATGTGGCGCTGAGAAATGGCTCCAACATTGCGCTGTTGAATGCGCTCGGCCATGTGATTATTGAAGAAAATCTCTACGACCAGGCCTTTGTCGCCTCACGTTCGTCGGGTTTTGACGAGTACAAAAAAATCGTCGAAGGCTATACGCCGGAGTCGGTGGAAGAGATTACGGGCGTAAGTGCGGCTGATATCCGTAAAGCCGCGCGAATGTATGCGGGGGCGAAAAACGCCACCATCCTGTGGGGTATGGGCGTGACCCAGTTCTACCAGGGCGTGGAGACCGTGCGTTCATTAACCAGCCTGGCGATTCTGACCGGGAATCTGGGCAAACCACACGTCGGGGTGAACCCAGTACGTGGTCAGAACAACGTCCAGGGTGCCTGCGATATGGGCGCGCTGCCGGATACTTTCCCTGGCTATCAGTTCGTCAAAGAGCAGGCCAACCGCGACAAGTTCGCCAAAGCCTGGGGGGTGGAAAACCTGCCAGCCCATACCGGCTACCGCATCAGCGAGTTGCCGCACCGTGCGGCGCATGGCGAAGTGCGGGTCGCTTACATTATGGGGGAAGACCCCTTACAGACGGATGCAGAGCTGTCCGCGGTGCGTAAGGCGTTTGAGGACCTGGAACTGGTTATCGTGCAGGATATCTTCATGACCAAAACTGCGGCGGCGGCGGATGTTATTTTGCCATCGACCTCCTGGGGCGAGCATGAAGGTGTCTATACAGCGGCCGACCGAGGCTTCCAGCGCTTCTTTAAAGCGGTGGAGCCGAAATGGGATCTGAAAACGGACTGGCAGATTATCAGTGAAATCGCCACCCGCATGGGTTACCCGATGCACTACAACAACACGCAGGAAATCTGGGACGAATTGCGTCATCTTTGCCCGGAATTCTACGGCGCCACCTACGAGAAAATGGGTGAGCTGGGCTACATCCAGTGGCCGTGTCGTGACGAATCGGATGCCGATCAGGGCACCTCGTATCTGTTTAAAGAGAAGTTCGATACCGATACGGGCCTGGCGAAATTCTTCACCTGCGACTGGGTCGCGCCGATGGATAAACTCAACGATGAGTTCCCAATGGTGCTCTCTACCGTGCGTGAAGTGGGTCACTACTCGTGCCGTTCGATGACCGGTAACTGCGCCGCGCTCTCGGCGCTGGCGGATGAACCAGGCTATGCGCAAATCAACGCCGCCGATGCCGATCGCCTCGGTATCGAAGATGAAGCGCTGGTGTGGGTCAACTCGCGTAAAGGCCGGATTATCACCCGCGCCAAAGTCAGCGAGCGGCCAAACCTCGGCGCGGTGTATATGACCTATCAGTGGTGGATCGGCGCCTGTAATGAGCTGGTGACGGAAAACCTCAGCCCGATAACTAAAACGCCGGAGTACAAGTACTGCGCCGTTAATATCGAACGCATCGCCGATCAGCATGCCGCCGAGCAGTACGTTATCGATGAGTACAATAAGCTGAAAACCCGCCTGCGCGAGAGTGCAATGGGCTAAGAAAGCGGTAATAAACAAAGCGGAGTGCACTGTTCACTCCGCTTTTTTTTACCTGTAAATCAGGGCTGTTCCGTCAGCACATAATGGCTGTCGTCACTGCTGTAGATAAGCGTCAGGCTGGGGTGTTGCCACAGGCTGGCGGGCGTAACGGTTTCCCGATCCCATGGAATAGCGCCCATAAACCAGAAGCGCCAGAATGTCAGCTTTGCCTGCGGATTTTCTGTCAGTAACGTTCTGAAAGATTCAATTTTTCCCACCGGCAGGTTTACCGCCTCTTTGCAGATATCAAAGACAAACTTGGAGCAAAACTGGCGCGAGGAGTGGTAGTCAAAACCCGTGGGATACAGCTTGTTGAGACGGACAGGCACCGCTGCCCTGATGGCCTGTTTCTGCGAACCTGTCAGGCCGCCGTTAATTCGCCGCACGGCATATTGTCTGTCCACCGAGCGGCGGATAAAACGTTCAAGCGTTGTCACCGTGGACAAAGGAATCCGGCTTTCAGCCACCAGATAGTCTTCGCCATTGTGCCCAATGATAATGCCCACATGGTTGCACCAGCAGAGAGACGCCGCCGAAACCTGCCTGAAAAGCGCGGTTCCGGTGTGGGTAAAAACAATATCTCCGGTTTCATATCTGCACGAATATTCCATACGCATCATTCCTTTTCCTTTGCGTGTATCGGGGCTTGCTGGTCACCCTGCTCCGCCCCGCACTTTCCTAAGCTATCCGTTATACTCGTTATATTTCCGCATCTATGACATTTCCGACGCTAAATAGTTTTATTTTTCACGTTCGTCTCATCCATCAGGCGACATTAAGACCGAGCATTCTCTCTATTACCGGTAATATCTGCGTTTCGAAAGCCTGACGGTCAGCGTTCATCTTGTTGCTGTAAAAGCTGTCGGAAACGGCAATATCACCGCTACCGTACTGGCTTTTACGGGTCAGAACATACTGAAAGGTATTCATCTCGCTGACCGTTGAAATCGCGTAGATTTCGTTAAAGCGGCTTAACTCTTTTTCTGCAAGCAAAGGTGATTTTTTTGCCACACGTCCGCTGCTGAGATCAAAGATAATCTGTTGCGCATTTTTATAGCTATAAATGAGCCCGTAAACCGTCAGAGCAATCCCTGGGATAAGCGGCAACGCCATGGACTGCATGGTTCTGTCGTTGAGCTGCGCCCAGATAAAACCCCCGACCAGTAATGCGATACCCGCCGCCAGAAAGATCAACGCACTGCTTACTTTCCATGGGCGATACACCAGGCGGCGTTCGTTTGACTCAATCACTTTTGGGACAGACATTACGCTACGTCCCGGCGGTTAATACCGAGGAAGGCCTCCGTCTCCTCAATCATCGCCTGTGAGGCTTTGCTACCGGGGCCAAACTGTCTTATCGGCATTTTTACCGTCTTACCATCAACATCAAAGACGACATTTAATATGCTGTTACGCATCAGGCCGAAAAAACGATACAGGCGAATCAGCTCCAGACCGGCAAAATGATCGAGCGACTGGACGAAGCGGGGCTTGCCGCTACCGTTCTGAATAGAGAAGGTGCGTTTATCTAAATCAAACACCATTTTGGTCATCAGGGCCATGAACATTAGCCCGGCAACGCCAAGTAAAATAACAAAGATAATAATACCGCGTTGTGAATAATCATTTCGCACCAAAGACCAGACGCCAAGGCCAATAAATATCAGGCCTAAAACTATCTTCATTGCCTTTTGGTTTTTGACGGTATAGCGATGACCTTCGTGCAAATAAAAATCAGACATTCCTGAATTCTCCTTATCATCAGGGCAATATTATTAGTTGATCGGCTACCAACGAAAAATAGTATGCACGTAATTTTTTTTGATGGCGGAAAAAAGATAAAAAAAATCCCCGGCGAGTGCCGGGGATCGATTACCGATATATTTTCAGGCGAATTACAAATCTGCCGTCTTATCGAATTTACCGAGCATTTCACGCTCATAAGCCTGCGCTTTTTTGGCGTCGAAGCGGTGTTCCCACTTGGCAATCACAAGCACGGCCAGCGCATTGCCCACCACGTTCAGGGCGGTACGCGCCATATCGAGGATACGGTCAACACCGGCAATAAATGCCAGGCCTTCCAGCGGGATCCCGACGCTGCCCAGCGTCGCCAGCAGCACCACGAAGGAGACGCCCGGCACCCCGGCGATCCCTTTCGAGGTCACCATCAGCGTCAGTACCAGAATAATTTCCTGCATCAGCGACAGCTCAATACCGTACAGCTGAGCAATAAAGATAGCGGCAATACTCTGGTACAGCGTCGAACCGTCGAGGTTGAAGGAGTAGCCAGTCGGCACCACAAAACTGGTGATAGATGCCGGAGCGCCATAGGCTTCCATCTTCTCGATAATACGCGGCAGTACGCTCTCAGAGCTGGCGGTGGAGTAAGCCAGAATCAGCTCTTCTTTCAAAATACGAATCAACGTCCAGATACTGAGCTTACACAGACGGGCCACAAGACCCAGCACCACCAGGGCGAAGAACAGCACCGCGAAGTAAACCAGGATAACCAGTTTTGCCAGCGGCCACAGGGAAGCAAAACCAAAATTGGCCACCGTGACGGAGATCAGCGCAAACACACCCACCGGCGCATAACGCATCACCATATGGGTGACTTTAAACATGGTTTCGGAAATGGAGCGGAATACGGTTACCAGCGGCTCACGGTGGTTGGCAGGCAGGGAAGAAAGCCCCAGACCAAACAGCACCGAGAAGAAGATAATCGGCAGCATGTCACCTTTGGCCATTGAGGCCACAATGTTGGTCGGCACCAGTGACAGAATCGTCCCCATCAGACCATGAGCATGACTTTGTACTTCTGCCGTAGTGCTCTGATATTTCGAAATATCCACCGTCGCCAGTTGCGACATATCAATGCCCGCTCCCGGCTGGAAGACGTTTGCCAGCGTAATGCCCAGAATAATGGCAACTGTGGTGATCACTTCGAAATAAATGATGGTTTTCGCGCCAATACGCCCCAGTTGTTTCGCATCACCGACCCCTGCAATACCAACAATCAGGGTGGAGATAACAATGGGTACGACAATCATTTTGATTAAGTGAATAAAGATATCTCCGGCCGGAGACAGAAGATTGGCGATCAGCCATTCGCGGCTGTCGCTCTGGTAATGCAAATAGCTACCCAGAAGAATACCCAGCACCAGGGCCAGCAAAATCTGCCAGGCCAGGCTGACTTTAAAAGTTTTCATCTACTACGATCCTCAATAAAGCGACCTTCCCGGTTGGGGAACGACTCATACGGAAAGGGTATGGTTAGCGTCACACGCTCTTGCGGGGTTTTTTAACGCGCATTATCAGTATCATTTGCGGGGTATAGCGCGCAACCCTTTACCAGAAGGGGTATTGACTGATTTTTTACATAAAAATGCATTTTTATGCCAGTTATCATCCATAACCATATGTTATGAATGCATTTTTTTTCAGATTATTTCAGATAATTCAACCCGCTAATTATTTCCTTTCAAAGTTTCATCTGGCTATTTTTTGTACCGCTCTTAATGCGTGATCTGTCGCCCAAATAATAAACAAACCCGCTAAAGACCCCACAATTAACGTTTATGTGACATATCATTAACATCCTACAAGGAGAGCAAAAGCCATGAGCCAAATCCATAAACACGATATTCCCGCAAATATTGCGGCGCGTTGCCTGATTAATCCGGAGCAGTACGAAGCGAAATATCAGCAATCGATCGATGAGCCTGATCGGTTCTGGGGTGAACAGGGTAAAATTCTCGACTGGATTAAGCCTTATCAGAAGGTGAAAAACACCTCCTTCGCGCCAGGTAATATTTCGATTAAATGGTACGAGGACGGCTCGCTGAATCTGGCGGCCAATTGCCTCGATCGTCATCTTGCTGAGCGCGGTGACCAGACGGCGATTATCTGGGAAGGCGACGATGCCAGCCAGAGCAAAACGATCAGCTACCGCGAACTGCATCGCGACGTATGCCGCTTCGCCAATGCGCTGGTCTCCCTCGGCATTAAAAAAGGCGATGTGGTCGCTATCTATATGCCGATGGTGCCGGAAGCCGCGGTCGCCATGCTGGCCTGCGCGCGTATTGGCGCCGTCCACTCGGTTATCTTTGGCGGATTTTCGCCGGAAGCCGTTGCCGGGCGCATCGTCGACTCCAGCTCACGACTGGTGATTACCGCCGATGAAGGGGTGCGCGCCGGTCGCAGCATTCCGCTGAAAAAGAATGTTGATGACGCCCTGAAAAACCCGAATGTCAAAACCGTTGAACACGTGGTGGTACTCAAGCGTACCGGCGGTAAAACTGAGTGGACCGAAGGCCGGGATCTGTGGTGGGACACGCTGATTGCCAGCGCCAGCGACGAGCACCAACCGGTGGAGGTCAATGCCGAAGATCCGCTGTTTATCCTCTATACCTCCGGCTCAACCGGCAAGCCGAAAGGCGTATTGCACACCACCGGCGGTTATCTGGTGTATGCCGCCAGCACCTTTAAATATGTCTTCGATTACCATGACGGCGACGTCTACTGGTGCACTGCGGATGTCGGCTGGGTCACCGGCCATAGCTATCTGCTGTACGGACCACTGGCCTGTGGCGCCATCACTCTGATGTTTGAAGGCGTACCCAACTGGCCAACGCCTGCGCGTATGAGCCAGGTGGTCGATAAGCACAAGGTAAATATTCTCTACACCGCGCCTACGGCAATCCGCGCCCTGATGACTGAAGGCGACAAAGCCATTGAAGGTACCGACCGCTCTTCACTGCGCATTCTGGGATCGGTGGGCGAGCCTATCAACCCGGAAGCCTGGGAGTGGTACTGGAAGAAAATCGGCAACGAAAAATGCCCGGTCATGGACACCTGGTGGCAGACCGAAACGGGTGGCTTTATGATCACCCCGCTACCAGGCGCCACCCAACTGAAAGCCGGTTCGGCTACCCGCCCGTTCTTTGGCGTGCAGCCTGCGCTTGTTGATAACGAAGGCCATCCGCAGGAAGGCGCCACCGAAGGCAACCTGGTGATTGTCGACTCCTGGCCGGGACAGGCGCGCACCCTGTTTGGCGATCACGATCGCTTTGAGCAGACCTACTTCTCCACCTTCAAAAACATGTACTTCAGCGGAGATGGCGCCCGTCGCGATGAAGACGGTTATTACTGGATAACCGGCCGCGTTGACGATGTCCTGAACGTCTCCGGTCACCGACTGGGGACGGCAGAGATAGAATCGGCGCTGGTTTCACACCCTTCCGTTGCGGAAGCCGCCGTGGTGGGGATTCCACACAATATTAAAGGCCAGGCCATTTACGCCTACGTCACCCTCAACCACGGCGAAGAGCCAACGCCTGCGCTCTACACCGAAGTGCGTAACTGGGTACGCAAAGAGATTGGCCCGCTTGCCACCCCGGATATTCTGCACTGGACCGACTCGCTGCCGAAAACCCGCTCCGGCAAGATTATGCGCCGCATCCTGCGCAAAATCGCCGCCGGGGATACCAGCAACTTTGGCGATACCTCAACCCTCGCCGATCCTGGCGTGGTGGAAAAACTGCTCGAAGAGAAGCAGGCCATCACGATGCCATCATGACCTTGTTTTCTCCCTCCCCCGGTGGGAGAGATACCGTCTTGCGGTTCAGGCCGCAAGCGGTATTTCAGCGTCGAACATGCGGCCCGATTTCACTACCC